>NZ_QEQT01000051.1:0-49614 GCF_003311655.1 Prauserella sp. PE36
GGGTCTGTCAAGAAGCTGGTGTAACTGATCTTGTCGGTTCTACTTCTTGTTCGTGGTCAGGCGTCCGGGGAAGGTGAGCTCGAAAGCGTTCAACGGCGCCTTCCAACGGGCGACCCAGCGTTTGCGCCCAGTGCCGGTGGGATCGAGGCTCATCAACGCTAGGTAGACGCACTTGAGCGCGGCGGCCTCGGTCGGGAAGTGGCCACGGGCCTTGACCGCCCGTCGGATCCGCGCGTTGATCGACTCGATGGCGTTCGTGGTACACACCACGGTGCGGATCTCGGCGTCGAACTGCAAAAACGGCACGAACTCCGCCCAGCTGTTCTCCCATAGCTTGATGATCGCCGGGTAGCGGGCCTCCCACTTGTCACCGAAGGCAGCCAGCGCGTCCAGTGCCGCCGACTCGCTGGGCGCGGTGTAGAGGGGCTTGAGGTCCTTCGCGATCGCCGCCCAGTCCCGCTTGGAGGCGTAGCGGAAGCTGTTGCGCAGGAGGTGGACGACGCAGGTCTGGGTGATCGCTTGCGGCCACACGGTTTCGATGGCCTCGGGCAGGCCCTTGAGTCCGTCGCACACGACGATACACACGTCGGCTGTGCCGCGGTTCTTGATCTCCGAGAGGACCCGCAGCCAGTACTTGGCTCCCTCGCCGTCGCCGTGTTCGCCAGCCCACAGCCCGAGGATGTCGCGGGTGCCCTCCACGGTGACGCCGAGCGCCAGATAGATCGGCCGGTTCGCGACGTTGCCCTCACGGATCTTGACATTCACACAGTCAATGAACACCACCGGATACACCGCATCCAGCGGCCGGTTCTGCCACTCGGCCATGCCGTCCATCACGCGGTCGGTGATGGTGGTGATGGTCTGCTTGGACACCTCGGCGTCGTACACCTCGGCCAGGTGCGCGGCGATCTCACCATGCGTGAGCCCCTTGGCGGACAACGAGATCACCAGATCATCCAGCCCGGTCAGCCGGCGCTGGCCCTTGCCCACCAGTTGCGGCTCGAAACTGCCGTCGCGATCCCGCGGGGTAGCGATCTCCACCGGGCCGGCCTCGGTCAGCACCTTCTTGCCGCGCCGGCCGTTGCGAGAGTTCCCGCCGTTGCGGCCGGCCGGGTCATGCTTGGAATAGCCGAGATGGTCGTCCATCTCGCCTTCCAACGCCGACTCCACCACCTTCTTGGTCAGCATCGCCAGCAGGCCGCCCTCACCGGTCAACTGCAGACCCTCGGCCCGCGCCCGATCCGCCAGCTGCTGCACCAGCTGATCGTCCACTCCATCCGCCATCGCCGGAGCCTTCGCCTCGCCGCCGTTGCCCGTCCCATCAGTCACAGATGTCTCCTTCACCTCAGGAGTTACACCAACGAAATTACAGTCCCCCGCCTAGTGCCGATGAGGCTGAGTCTGACGATGGAACTGGCGAGTGTGCTTAGCTGAATAGCAGTGTGGATCCGACGGTTCCGCCTGGCCGCGGATCTAAGGGTGTGGCTTTCGCCGGCCAAGCGGCGCACGTAGTCAGGCGTGGTATCGCCAAGTACACGGTCGAGTACGAGTCTCAGTTGTGCTGCCGCAACTTGCTCTTCCGCTGTACCGGGTGGCATGTCAGGTTCGGTTTCGCCTAGCACGCGCGCCGGAAAGGCGTCGAGGACCAAGTGCTCATCCCGCTGCGAGAGTTCAGAGAGGGCTAGGAGCTGTTTAAGAAGGGGCCCTGGTGTGTGGGTGTAGCGAGGTCTCCGGTAGATGGATCAACGACGAAGAAGATCAGCATCTATCCGGAGACCTCGGTGGGAAGCGTATCGGTGGGCGCGCGTAAAGACTTGACGGACCGGCAGTGGCAGGCGTTGCAGCGTGTGTTGCCGCCTCGACCCGTGGCAGGTCGTCGGCCGAAGTGGACGTGGCGTCAGTTGCTGGACGGGATCCGGTGGCGGGTACGAGTCGGTGCTCCCTGGCGGGACGTGCCGGAACGGTACGGGCACTGGCAGTCGATCTATCAGTTGTTCCGTCGCTGGCAACGGGAGGGCGTGTGGCCCTGGATTCTCACGATGCTGTGGGCATGGGCCGACCGGGCAGGGCTGATCGACTGGCAGGTGTCGGTGGATTCCACGATCAATCGGGCCCACCAGCACGCGTCCGGGGCCCGCCGCCGACCCGATGAGCAGGTCGAACCGCCCGGCGACGAGCCGGGCGACCACGCGCTCGGTCGGTCCCGGGGCGGGTTCACCACGAAGATCCACCTGGCCTGCGAACAAGGACGCAAACCGTTGTCACTGGTGATCACCGCCGGTCAACGCGGTGACAGCCCTCAGATGACCAGCGTGCTGGACGCGATCCGGGTGCCCCGGCCCGGACCTGGACGAGCGCGCACACGCCCACGGCGCGTGCTGGCCGACAAGGCCTACTCCTCCCGCTCGAACCGGGCCTACCTGCGCACACGCGGGATCGCGGCCACGATCCCGACCCCCAAAGATCAAACTGCCCACCGCCGCGCCCGCGGATCAGCCGGTGGCCGCCCACCCGCCTTCAACCCCCACCACTACCGGCAACGCCACGCCGTCGAATGCGGCATCAACCAGCTCAAACACCACCGCGCCATCGCCAGCCGCTACGACAAACTCGCCGTCCGCTACGAAGCCACCCTCCACGTCGCCACCATCGACATCTGGCTACGCAACCTCACCAAGACCAATTCCTAAACAGCTCCTAGCTGAGTGAGCACTCGGAGTCCAGCTGCGCGCTTGACCGCCGCCTCGTCGAGGGTCAACTCGGCCGCCCATGTGAAGCGACGCCACCACTCCTCGCGACGTGCGGGCGATCTCCCGCTGGATCGTCGCACGGTCGTTGCCTCGAACCGACAGCTTCACGCCGACGAACGCACCGATCGCCGCGACCAACGCTGTTGCGGTTTGCAGCCACAGATTCAAGGATGGCCTCCTTATCGGTCGCTGAACTTCGCCAGCTGTCGCAAGCCTCCTCGCGCTCAACGACGCCAGTCGACCGAGCAAGTGGCATGGCTACGCATGAAGGCGGGTGCCTCGATCCTGACCTGCGCGAGCCAGCATTGCGCAGACGATTATGCGACGCGGTCACGCGTCGGCGTTGTCGTCCTTGCCTTCAAGCAGCTTGTAGAGGTTGGTGCGGTCCATGCCGAGTTCGCGGGCGACCTGCGCCTTCGGGACGTTGTCTTCGATCGCCGCAGTCATGCGTTCGAACCGCGCGTCACGGGCCTTCTTGAGCTCTTCGAGCGTTGTGACTCGCTGGGCTTGTAGCGCCGCCTCTTGATCACGAATGCTCTGGAGCCGATCCTGGAGCTCCTTGACCTTGGCCGCACTCTCCCGGAGCAGCTCGAAGTGCTGTTCCTTGTCCACTTCCTTGCCTCTTTTCCGGGTCGTGTTGCCAAGCTGACCTAGCGACATGTTGTATCACACTGTAGACGGCAACAGTGATCTGTGACGCCACTTTGGCGACCGGCCTGCCCGGTGTGTATGCGGCGGGCGATGTGGCGCAAGGCGCGGCCGCCGCCCGCCACGCCCTCGACCCAGCGGCCGCACGCCCGCTGGTACCGGTGCCGTACTTCTGGTCCGACTGGTACGGCCACCGCATCCAGTTCGTCGGCACCCCACGCGCTGAGGAGGTCGTGGTCGCCGTGCCCGCTGAGGCGGGGTTCACCGCGCTGTACCGGCGCGGTGACCGGATCGTCGGCGCGTTCACCGTGGACCGGCCACGCGAGATCATGAAGTACCGGCGACGCGTCGCGGCCCGGGGCTCGTGGGCGGAAGCGGTCGCGTTCGCGGCCACCACGACCACAGCCGCCTAACATGGCGGCCATGGGCAGAACCCTCTCCACCTAACCGACGGTCGGCGGCCAGTACCGCCAGCCGATCATCGCTGCGGCGATCGAGCTGACGGCTCGCAGCGGCTGGTCAGCGGTTACCATGGCGCGGCTGGCCGACCACGTCGGTGTCAGCCGCCAGACCGTCTACAACGAGATCGGCTCCAAGGCCGCGCTGGCCGACGCCATGGTGGACCACCACCTCGACCAGTTCCTCGCCGTTGTCCGGGACGCCTTCGACCGCCACCCCACCGACCTCGTCGAAGCGATCCACGACGCAGTGCGCGACGTGCTGGACCTCGCCGCCGGCAACCTCCTGCTCCGTGCGATCGCCTCCGCCACCTACGGCGCGGACACCGAACTGCTCCCGCTGCTCACCACCCAGGCGAACACCTTGATCACCCGGACCACAGCGATGCTCACGCAGCGTGTGACGACCTACCAGCCCGACCTCACACACGAGCAGGTCAGCGTGGTGATCGATGTGATCGTCCGGACAGTCCTCAGCCACGTCATGCAACCCGCACAGTCCCCGGCCCATACTGCCGACCGCCTCGCCTGGCTGGCCGCCCGAGTGCTCGGCGGCCAACCCTCCCGGACCCGCACACCCCTACGCTACCGCTGACGACGGACCAGAGCCGGGGGCCAGACGCCGCGGTTAACCCGGCCAGTCGCGTTGTGTGCCATCGCACCAGCCGGTCACGGAGCATTCGGAGCTCGGGTGCGCTGTCGCGCTGAGCCGAAACGGGTTGGCGAGCGTGCGGGCGGGTCGTCGCTCACGTGTCCGCAGGACGCCGACCACTGGCCGCCGAAGCCCTGGCGGCTGCGGCTTCAGCGCACCTGGTCCCGGGGAACGTCGAGTTACAGCGTGCGGGCGATGATCTCCTTCATGATCTCGTTGGTGCCGCCGTAGATCTTCTGGACTCGCTGGTCGGTCCAGGCGCGGGCGATGCGGTACTCGCTCATGTACCCGTAGCCGCCGTGGAGTTGGAGACAGTTGTCGATCACCCGCATCGCTCGGTCGCTGCACCACCACTTGAGCATGGCTGCGGTGGCCACGTCCAGGCCGCCGTCGAGGTGCCGGCTGATGCAGTCGTCGAGGAACACCCGGCACACTCGGGCCTCGGTTGCGGCCTCGGCAAGGGTGAACTTGGTGTTCTGGAAGGAGAAGATCTGCCGGCCGAAGGCCTGCCGGGTTTTGGTGTAAGACAGTGTGTCTTCCAGCGCGGCTTCCAGGGCGGCGACCGAGGTGATGCCGATGAGCAGCCGTTCCTGCGGGAGTTGCTGCATCAGCTGGAGGAAGCCCTGACCCTCGGTGGTGCCGAGGAGGTTGGTGGCCGGGACGCGGACGTCGTCGAAGAACAACTCCGCGGTGTCCTGGCCGTGCAGGCCGACCTTGTCCAGTACCCGTCCGCGCCGGAATCCCGCGCGGTCGGTTTCCACCACGACCAGCGAAATGCCCTCCGCACCCAGGGTTGGATCGGTCTTGGCGACCACGATCACCACGTCGGCCTGGCCGCCGTTGGTGATGAAGGTCTTGGCGCCGTTGACCACATAGCCATCGCCGTCACGGATCGCTTTCGTCGCCACGTTTTGCAGGTCGGAGCCGGTTCCCGGTTCGGTCATGGCGATGGCGCCCACCCATTCGCCGGTGGCGAGTTTAGGCAGCCACGCCCGCTTCTGGTCCTCGGTGCCGTAGGCGAGCAGGTAGTGCGCCACGATCGCGTTGTGCAGCCCCACACCCCAGCAACTGTCGCCGCTGGCGGCCTGCTCTTCCAGCAGCACGGCCTCGTGCGCGAACGAACCACCACCTCCGCCGTACTCCTCCGGGATGGACAGGCACAGCAGCCCAATCTCTCCAGCCTTGGTCCACAGCTCCCGGTCGACGCTTTTCTGCTCGGCCCAGCGCTGCTGGTTCGGGGCCAGTTCTTTCCGGCAGAACTGACGGGCCAGATCACGGAACTCGTCAAGATCAGCGGTCGTCCACCGGCTGCGGTACTCGCTCATGGCATGCTCCTTCGCTGTTGCTCATTCCCCAACGGGTGCGGGCACGTGTGCTTGTCAGCGGTGTTCGGGCGGTCGGTTGAACATGGCCAGAACATCGGCGTCGGCGCCGTGTGGCGTGAAGTGTTCGCGGTCGACGACGAGAAACAGGGCTTCGGCGGTGAACCGGGTCACGTCGTCGTGGCCGGTACCGGTGGCTTCCAGGTGGAGCCGTCGGCCCTGGCGGCGCTGCAGGCGTGCGGTGATGCGGTGTGGCTGACCTAGCGGCACCGGTGCCAGATAGTTGACCGTCAACGTGCGGGTGACGGCGATCTCCTGCACAAGATAGAGCACGAAGCCGAACAGGTCGTCGCAGGCCGCGGAGATCGCGCCACCGTGTGCCAGGCCAGGGGCACCCCGGTGCCGGGCGTCGAAGGCCACGTCGGTGGCCACGGTGTCCCCGTCACGGTAGACCTTCAGATGCAGGCCGGCCGGGTTGTCCGGACCGCATCCCAGGCACTGGGAGTGGTGCGGCGGCAGCGAGATGAGGGAGGGGTCAGCCATCGCGTGTCGGTCCTTCGGAACTAGAGGCCAGCAAGGCAGTCGTGTGAGGGGTTGAGGTTGGGTTTCGCCGGGTGGCGGCGGCGAACTGGGTGGCGGCGACCTCGATGATGTCCTGGCGACTGACCGGCAACTCCCCGGCCAGCCAGGCCATGAGCAGTTCGGCGAGGCCACCGGTGAGCAAGAGGCCGGCGATCTGGTCATGGGGTGCCGAGAGCGCGTCGGCGCCGTGCAGGGCGTGGGCCTGCCTGGCGATCAGCTGGGCGAACTCCCGCAGCAGTTCGTGCCGCCGGGTGCGCAACGGGTCGGCGGCGGCGGATTCCAGCATGGCCACGCGGCCGATACGCGGATCACTTGTGAGCAGGTCGACGAACGCGCTGATCGCCGCTGTGGCTTTTCTGTGGGGATCACCATCGGTGGTAGCCAAAGCGTGCAGCGCGACGTCACGGATCTGAGACGCGATCCGATCCAGTACCGCCAGCAACAGCGCGTCACGGTCGGAGAAGCTCTCGTAGAAGTAGCGCTCGGTCAGACCCGCCCGCGAACAGACGGCCGTCATCGTGGTCTGCCGCCACCCCTGGGTGCCCAGCAGATCCAACCCGGCCTCCAACAACTGCTGGCGTCGATCGTCACGGCGCTGCTGGGCGCTGATCCCTCGATAGCTTCGCTTCGGCACCGACATAGCTGTCATCTTGACATAGCCTCCAGTCAGAATCATTCTGACTGTGACCTATGTCAGAAGTTCGAGCGGCGGCGGAGGCGATGCCGGTGCGACAGTCGAAGGATGGCCAGCTGGCCGCGGATGGCTCTGGTCACGTCGTGCGGTCCATGGCAGCTGACCGCTCGTCCGTGGCTGGGCCTGCGGACATCCCGGGGTTCGGCAAGGGACTATCCCTGGTGTGCACCGGCCGAGATGTGCACGAAGTGGCGGCGATGGCCGCGGACGCCGAACGAGCGGGGTTCGAGTCGGCGTGGGCGGCGGAGTTCTACGACCGCTCGGCCGTGGTCGCGGTGGCGGCGATGGCCGCGGTGACCGAGTCGATCACCCTGGGTACCGGGATCGCCTACGCGTTCGGGCGCAGCCCGCTGGTGCTGGCCACCGAGGCGCGGGATCTGGACGCGCTCTGCGGCGGCCGGCTGATCCTCGGACTGGGCACGGGCACGCGTCGCATGCAGCAGGACTGGCACAGCTTGTCCGGGGAACATTCCGCACCCCGGATTGAGGAGCTGGTGCCGTTGCTGCGCAGGTTGTCGCGGCTGGACGAGGGCCCGGTGCGGCACGAGGGCCGGTTCTACCGCTCACACGTGATCCCCACCGCGCCCGTGGCAACCCCCACGCGGCCGACGATGCCGGTGTATGTGGCCGGGGTGAACACGCGCATGGTGCGCGCCGCCGGGGCAGTGGCCGACGGACTGGTGGGCCATCCGCTGTTCACCCCGGAATACCTGCGCTACATCGTGCGGCCCGCGCTGCAGGCGGGCGTCGATCGCGCCGGACGCGCCGGGCCAGTGCCTGTGGCCGGGTATGTGATCTGCGCGGTGCATCCCGACGAACACCACGCCCGGCGGATGGCCGCCGCGCAGATCGCGTTCTACGCCTCGGTGAAAACCTACGACCCCATCCTCACCCTGCACGGCTTCACCGACGAGGCGCGCGCCATCCGGGCGGCGCGTCGCGCCGGTGACCTGGAGGCGATGGTGGACGCGGTGTCGGACGGGATGATCGACACGATCGCCGTGTCCGGCACACCTGAGCAGGTCCGCAGCCAATTCACCGCGCGATGGGCGGGACTGTACGAACGGACGCTGCTGTATCCGCCTTCCTTCGCCGGCCCGTCGGCCACCACCGCCGTGCTCGACGCCTTCGCCCCACTCGCCAGCACACCTACCAGATAAGGGAGAGCCGTCATGGTCCCCGTCATTGAACGTACCACCCAGGCGGCGCGGCAGCGCCTGTCCTCGGTACTGCTGGCACCCGCACCCCAGCCGTCGACCAGGCGTGGCGTCGGTTCAGCCGCCGCTGGCCCACCACTGACCTGGCCACCCCGCCCGCGGGCAGCGGACTGCGGCCGGTCCGCGGTGACTACGGCACCCCGGTGGTCGGGCATCTGCTCGACTACATCCGCTTCGGCACCGAGTTCGGCCGTGAACGCTACGACCGCTACGGCCCGGTCACCTGGATGGGCGCGTTCGGCACCCGCATCGCCGTGATCGCCGGTCCCGAGGCCACCCAGCGCGTGTTCACCAACGCCGACAAGGCCTTCTCCCAAGCCGGCTGGCGATTCCTCATCGACCGGTTCTTCCACCGCGGGCTGATGCTGCTCGACATCGACGAGCACAAGATGCACCGCCGCATCATGCAGCACGCCTTTACTCGCGACCGCCTCGCCGGCTGACACTCACCAGGTCAGCCCCTGCGTGCGCGCCACCATCCCCACCTGGCCGACCCAACGGCCGGTGCGGCTGTACTGGCTGCTCAAGCGCCTCACGCTGGACATCGCAACCCAGGTGTTCATGGGCGGCCGCGGCGGCACCACCGACACCGAACGGATCAACCAGGCGTTCGTCGCCACGGTCCGCGCCGCCAGCGCGCTGGTGCGCGCCCCGCTGCCCGGCACCCGCTGGCGCGCCGGCGTACGCGGCCGCAGGGTTCTCGAAGCCTACTTCGCCCAGCAGCTGCCCGCCGCCCGTGCCAGCAGCGGGGAGGACCTCCTCGCCGCGCTGTGCCAGGCCACCACCCCCGAAGGAGAGCACTTCAGCGATGACGACGTCATCAACCACATGATCTTTCTGATGATGGCGGCCCACGACACCGCCACCATCACCACCACCGCCTACTACCTCGCCACCCACCCCGACTGACAAGACCGAGCCCGGCAGGAATCCCTCGCCCTCGGCGACGCCCCCCTCGACATCGACGCCCTGGACACCCTCGACACCCTCGACCGGATCATCAACGAATCCCTCCGCTACTGGCTCCCGTGCCCCTCGTGATGCGCAAAACGGTCACCGACACCGACATCCTCGGCCACTACCTGCCCGCCGACACCCTCGTCGCCCTCGCCCCCGCCTCAACCACTTCGTGCCGGAATGCTGGACCGACCCGGACACCTTCGACCCCGATCGCTTCGCCCCCCACCGCCGCGAAAACCACAGTCATCGCTTCGCCTGGGTCCCCTTCGGCGGCGGCGTGCACAAATGCATCGGCATGCACTTCGGCACCCTCGTAGTCAAAACCATCCTGCACGAGATGCTCCGCACCACCCGCTGGACCATCTCCCACGGCTACCAGGCCCGCTGGGATAACACCTCACTTCCCGTACCCGCCGACGGGCTCCCCGTCCGCCTGCACCCCGTTGACCTGCCCGGGAAACACCAAGCCGACCCGGCCAAAGGCCTCGCCGCGGGCGTGTCCTACCGGCTGTGTAAGTGACGTGGCTCGACTCTGAACTGCGGAAGCGGTTCGGGAAGGGACCACGTGATGACGAATTCCGATTCAGCGCCGGCGGGCAGGGCTGCTCGACCGGCTGCGGAAGAGTCGTTGATCGACGGTGCGCTGGCTGATCAGCTGCTGGCGAAGGCCGAAGCCGAAGGGGTCGAATTGCTCGGCCCGGACGGCCTGCTGTCCCAGGTGACCAAGGCCGTGCTGGAGCGGGCCCTGGGCGAGGAGCTCACCGAGCACCTGGGCTACGAGAAGCACGACCCGGCCGGTCGCGGGTCTGGCAACTCCCGCAACGGCGCCACGGGGAAGAGGCTGCTGACCGAGGCCGGCGCGGTCGACCTGCAGGTGCCGCGAGACTGGCGGGGCAGCTTCGAACCGAAGATCGTGCGCAAGGGCCAGACCCGCCTGGACGGGTTCAACGACCTGGCCATCGGGATCGACTGCGAGGGCGCCAAGCAGGTGCTGGGCATGTGGGTGGGTGCCTCCACCGGTGAGTCGGCGAAGTTCTGGATGTCGGTGCTCGCGGAGTTGCGTAACCGCGGGGTGCGGGACGTGTGCATCCTGTGCTGCGACGGGCTATCCGGGCTGCCGGAAGCGGCGACCACCGTGTGGCCCCAGGTGACCGTGCAGTTGTGCGTGGTGCACCTGATCCGCGCCTCGCTGCGCTACGCGTCTCGCAAGTACTGGCCGGCGTTGGCCAAGGACCTCAAGGCGATCTACACCGCCAGCGACGAGGCCGCGGCCGCCGCCGCGCTGGAGGCCTTCGCCGAGCAGTGGGAGGCCCGCTACCCGGCGATCGTGCGGCTCTGGCGAACCCACTGGCAGGAGTTCACGCCATTCCTGGCGTTCCCGCCCGAGGTCAGGCGGGCGATCTATACGACGAATCTGATCGAGTCGCTCAATGCCCGACTGCGGAAGGTCACCCGCAACCGTGGCCAGTTCCCGTCCGAGCAGGCCGCGCTGAAGGTGCTCTACCTCGCCGTCCGCAACCTCGAGGACTACCGCACGCCGAACATCGGCATCCGAACATCGGGCTGGAAACAAGTACTGCAAGCGTTCACCATCTATTTCGAAGGGCGGATCCCCGCCCCATGACCGCCACGATCACTTACACAGGCGGCCGGACGCTCCCCGCCGAACCCAGGGCTCGAGGGTGTCGCGTGTACTTCCACCCACCGCAGCACTCCCGAGCCCTGTGGGGATGAGGTTTACGCTCGGCGGGTGAATTACATTACTTAAGGAGGTGGACATCACGACCGGCGACGCGAATCTGGTCACGGAGCGGGTCGCCGCGGTGGGTGCGGCACTCAACCGCCGGCTGAGCTCGCTTACGCTCGAGATCCGCAGCAGGCTGGCCAGCGACATCGAACCGCTGCGCGGAGACGAGCGTCTCGTGCAGCTACTCGGCGCCAGTGTCGAGGGCAACGTCGACAGTGCCCTGCACGTGCTGCAGCACGGCATCGACCTCGATCTGGTCGAGGCGCCGCCTGCGGCGACGGAGTATGCTCGGCGGCTTGCCCAGCACGGAGTAGCGGTGAACGCCTTGGCGCGTGCCTACCGTCTAGGTCACGACACATTCCTCCGGCATGGCCTGCAGGAACTCGACCGGCAGGGCGGCGAAGCGTCGCTACTCAGCGCGGCCGCGCGGCATCTTGTGGCGCTCACGTTCGGGTATATCGACCGGGTGACCGAGCAGGTGCTCGCGGTCTATGAGGACGAGCGCGAGCGCTGGCTGCAGGATCGCAACACTGTGCGGGCGGCGCGCATCCGGGAGCTGCTCGACGGGGAGCGCGTGGACATCGCCGCCGCCGAGGCGGCGCTCGGCTACCGGCTGGTGGGCTCGCGCCACCTCGCCGTCGTCGTGTGGGCGACCGGGTCGGTGCCGCCTGACGGCGCCATGTCGACTTTCGAGCGGTTCGCCCGGGAGCTGGCCGAGTGCCTCGGTTGCCGGGCGCTGCCGTTGTTCCTGCCGCACGATCAAGTCACCGCATGGGCGTGGCTGCAACTCGGTCGGGAGGCTCCGGACGTGGATACCATCCGCTCGACCATGTGCCCGAGCCATCCGGGGATCTCGGTCGCCGTTGGCGAACCCGGCACCGACGTGTGGGGCTTCCGCCGCACACACCTGCAGGCGCGCCAGGCACAGGCGGTTGCCGTGGCGGCGGGGGAGAGTGCACCGGTCGTCACGGCCTTCCGCGAGGTCGGCCCGATCGCGCTGATGTGCGCGGACCTACGCGCGACAAGGCACTGGGTCCAGGACACGCTCGGCAGGCTGGCCTTCGACGACGACCAGCACGCGCGGCTGCGCGAGACCCTGCGCGTCTTCCTCGCCACTGGGGGCAGTTACCAGTCTGCGGCAGCCATGCTGGCCCTGCATCGGAACTCGGTGTACTACCGGGTGCGCAAGGCCGAGGAGGAGCTCGGCAGGCCGATCGACGCCGACCAGCTGGACATCGAGATCGCCCTGAAGGCCTGCCACTGGCTCGGCACGAGCGTGCTCACCGAACAGGCTTGACAAGCCGCCACTCGTCCGGTGGCCGCCGGGCGGCCCGCCTCGTCGCGTTCGTGCGGTCCGCACGAACGTCCTGGGAAGATTCGTATGCCGTGCCCATGTGCGGCCAGGGGAAACGCTTCTACGGTTGCCCTCTACAGGATCACAACGTTGTGACTGAGGAGCGAAATGCATCTTGCGGTGCTGCCCGACTCGCGCGCAGCGCGGTCGCCCGAGGCCCTGTGTGTGTCCGACGATGACCTCTCGCTGAACAATTCGCAGTTCCTGGCGCACGTGCGGGCAGCCGCCGCGCTCCTGCGCGGGCGTGGCGTCGCTGCCGGTGACGTCGTTGCCGCCATGCTCCCGAACCGGGTCGAGTTCGTCATCGCATTGTTTTCCGCATGGCGGCTCGGAGCCACCGTGACGCCGATCAATCCGAACCTGACGCTCACCGAGGCGGAGTACCAGCTCGCTGACTCTGGAGCGAAGTTGCTGATCAGTGACATCCCAGGGATGCGAGTCGACACGATCGGCGCACGCGAGCTGTGTGCCGCCGCGGAACCCCGGGACGAGCCACCCGTGAGGCAGGAGAGCGAGGCGCTCGCGCTGCTGATCTACACGAGCGGAACTACCGGTAAGCCGAAAGGTGTCATGCTCGACCACGCCAATCTACAGGCGATGTGCGACATGGCGATCAAGGCCGTCGAGCTTTCGGAGGACGACCACAGCCTACTGATCCTACCGCTGTTCCACGTTAACGGGATCGTCGTGAGCATTCTGTCCCCGTTGCTGGTAGACGGCCGGTCGACCATCGCGGGGCGGTTCGACCCGGAGACCTTCTTCAGCCGGGTGGAACGGGTCCGGCCGACGTACTTCTCTGCGGTCCCGGCGATCTACGCGATGCTGTTGGCACGGCCGGAGGAGGAGCGACCAGACCTGTCTTCGATGCGGCTGGCGGTGTGCGGTGCCGCGCCGATGCCCGCGGCGCTCATCGAGCGGTTCGAGAACCGATTCGGCATCCCAGTCGTCGAGGGTTACGGCCTGTCCGAGGGCACATGTGCATCGACCATCAACCCGGTCGGCGGTATCCGCAAGCCTGGAACCGTTGGACTTCCTATTGAGGGCCAGGATGTCGCGATCATGGACCGCTCCGGGAACGTCCTCCCCAAGGGGGAGACGGGCGAGGTCGTGGTTCGCGGACCCAACGTCATGCGTGGCTACGTCAACCGACCGGATGACACCTCGAAGGCTATTGTGGACGGCTGGCTGCACACCGGGGACGTGGGCCGCTTCGACGAGGACGGGTACCTCGTGCTCGTCGACCGCATCAAGGACATGATCATCCGCGGTGGCGAGAACATCTACCCCAAAGAGATCGAGTCCGTCCTCTACGGGCACACCCAGGTCCTGGAGGCCGCCGTCGTGGGAACTCCACACCCGGTGCTCGGCGAGGTGCCGACAGCTTTCGTCGCTACCCGTCCGAACGCGACGGTCGACGTAGCCGAGCTGCACGAACACTGCCGTGCCGGGCTGTCCAAGTACAAGCTGCCCACCGAGATTCATCTGATCGACGCCTTGCCCAAGAACCCGGTCGGCAAGATCGACAAACCGCAACTGCGCGAGCGGCTCGCTGCCATGGCCAGCCGGCCCGCCTGACCGCGAGGAGGACCGACATGGGATTCATCAATCCAGTCCTGCCTGACGTCGACTACGGCGAGTGGCGCACGAAGACCCGCGCCGAGCGGATTAAGCCGATGGTGCAGCATTGGGGGGTCGCGGGGTTCGGTGCACCAGACGGCGTGTATCTGCTGTATATCGCGAAGATAATCGGCTACATCGCGGGCGGGTTGTTCTTCGCCTCGCTCACTCCGGGCATTGGGGCCTTTTGGGACTTCCCGGACTGGTGGGACGAGCCCGTGGTGTTCCAGAAGGTCGTCGTGTGGACACTCCTGTTCGAAGTGCTCGGCTTCGGCTGCGGGTTCGGGCCGCTGACCTTGCGATTCCTGCCACCGCTCGGCGCGTTTCTGCACTGGTTGCGACCGGGCACGATCCGGATGCCGCCGTGGCCGGGCAAGGTCCCGTTCACCAGCGGGTCCCGGCGTTCGGTTGTCGACGTGTTGCTCTATGCCGTAGTGCTGGCCGCCACGCTCTGGATCCTGTTGGCCCCGGCGAATCGCTCCGCGGGCGGGCTCGATGCGCAGGTCGGAATGATCGAGCCGAGCCGGTTTGTGCCGCTGCTGGTGCTGCTGCCGCTGCTCGGGTTGCGGGACAAGATGATCTTCCTCGCGGCGCGGTCCGAGGTTTACTTGTCCGCCGTCGTCGTGTTCCTGCTGCCTGGGATCGACATGATCGTGGCCGCGAAGCTCGTGCTGGTCGCGATCTGGTGGGGTGCGGCGACGTCCAAGCTCAACCGGCACTTCCCAAACGTCGTCGCTGTGATGCTGAGCAACACGCCGTTGGTGCGCAGTAAGGCGATCAAGCGCAGGCTGCACCGGGGATACCCGGAAGACCTCCGACCCGGTGCCGTCAGCCGATTCCTCGCGCACTTCGGTACCGCAGTCGAGTACCTGGTGCCGCTCGTCCTGTTCGTCTCCGACGGCGGTACGGTCACGCTGGTTGCAGCCGCGATCATGGTCGCGTTCCACCTGCTTATCCTCACCAGCATTCCGATGGGTGTGCCACTCGAGTGGAACGTATACATGATGTTCGGAATCGCGTTCCTGTTCGTGGACAAGGCGCAATACGGGCTCGCCGACATCAGCAACCCACTTCCGGTGGCGCTGGTGATATGCGCGCTGGCGGCCGGGGTCGTCCTCGGTAACCTTTTTCCGAACAAGATCTCCTTCCTGATCGGAATGCGCTACTACGCGGGCAACTGGGACACCTCGATGTGGTTGCTCAAGCCGAGCGCGGTGGCGAAGCTGGACACGCACGTCAAGAAGGCCGCGACGCTCCCGCGGAGGCAACTCGTAAAGCTCTACGGCGAGCGAGTGGCCGACCTGCTCGCACACAAGGGCTATACGTTCCGTGCCATGCACACGCACGGCAGGGCTCTGTTTGGGTTGATCCCGCGGGCGGCAGGACCTGAGCACGAGACGGGCTACGTTGTGATCGACGGGGAGTTCATCGCGGGGCCGATCCTGGGCTGGAACTTCGGCGATGGGCATCTGCACAACGAGCAGCTGGTCGCCGCGCTGCAGGAGCGATGCCACTTCGAGGAGGGCGAGGTGCGCGTCGTTGTCCTGGACGCGCAGCCGATCCAGCGGCAGCGGCAGCGCTACCGACTTGTCGACGCGGCTATCGGTGAGTTCGAGCGCGGCTATGTCGCCGTCTCCGATATGCTGGCCCGCCAGCCCTGGGACTGTGACATCCCAGCGCACATCACATGGTCGCGCGCGGCCGCGAATGCGGGATCGAACCCGCCCGCAAGCCAGGCGGCACGCCAAGATCCGAGGGCGGTATGACCGAGGCGATCGTGGTGGGGGCCGGCCCGAACGGTCTGGCCGCCGCGCTCGCCCTGGCTGGTGAGGGCATCGACGTGACCGTGCTGGAGGCCGCGGACCGGATTGGCGGCGGCACTCGCACGAGCGAGCTGACGGTGCCCGGCGTGCTGCACGACCACTGCTCCGCATTCCATCCCATGGGGCTGGGGTCGCCGTTTCTGCGCGGACTCAGCCTCGACCGGTACGGCGTCGCTTGGAGGTGGCCGGAGATCGAGGTAGCGCACCCACTGGATGGTGGCCGTGCCGGAGTGTTGCTGCGGTCGTTGGACGACACGGCGGCGCGCCTCGGCACCGACGGCGGGGCGTGGCGGCGGCTGTTCGGCCCGCTGGCCGAAGGGTTCGACGAGCTGGTCGAGGACGTCATGCGCCCGGTTGTCCATGTGCCCCGGCACCCGATTCGGCTCGCCCGGTTCGGGACGCGCGCACTGCTGCCCGCGGCTTGGACCGCTGGCCGCTGGGACGGTGCCGAGGCCAGGGCGCTGTTCGGCGGGGTCGCGGCACACGGTTTCCACCCGCTCGGCAGGCCGACTACGTCGGCGATCGGGTTGATGCTGATCGCGGCAGGGCACCGGTTCGGCTGGCCGGTCGCCGAGGGCGGCTCACGAGTGATTACCGATGCCATGGCGATGCTGCTAACGGACCTCGGTGGCAAGATCGAGACTGGGGTGCGCGTGGCCTCCCTGGCCGAGTTGCCGCGAGCGGATGCCGTTCTCCTCGACCTGGCGCCGAGGGGCGTCGTCGAGGTCGCGGGCGACCAGCTGCCCGCACGAGTGCGGCGGGCCTACGAGCGGTACCGCCACGGGCCCGGGGCGTTCAAGATCGATCTTGCGGTCGAGGGGGGGATCCCATGGGCGAACCCGGACTGCCGCCGGGCTGGGACCGTCCACGTCGGAGGGTCTTTCGAGGAGATGGCCGACGCCGAGAGCGACGTCGGCCGCGGGCGGATGCCGGTCCGCCCGTTCGTGCTCGTGGGGCAGCAATACCTCGCCGATCCAACCAGATCGGCCGGGGACGTGCATCCGGTCTGGGCGTACGCGCACGTACCGCACGGCTATTCGGGCGACGCGACCGAGTCGATCCTCGCTCAGATCGAACGGTTCGCACCAGGCCTGGGCGACCGGATCGTCGGCCGGTCGGTGACGGCCACGACCGCGTGGCCGACCTACAACGCCAACTACGTCGGTGGCGACATCATCACCGGTGAGAACACACCGCTGCAGGTCGCCTTTCGTCCCACAGTGGCGCTCGATCCTTACTACACCGGGATACCCGGCGTGTACATCTGCTCGGCGGCGACCCCGCCGGGTGGCGGCGTGCACGGGATGTGCGGCTATAACGCCGCACGCTCGGCGCTGCGGCGACTCAGTTGAGGCGGTTCGCGATACGTGCGAGCAACAAGATTTTGGAACAGTCCCCAGGCCAGTGACGGGGCCTTTGGTCTGGCACCCCAGGCGGGCTCTCCGTTTCGTTCGTTGGCCCGTTCGGACCAGTGTTGGCCCACACGTGCCGTGTGATCCACGGCATACTCTCACCGCGTTCGGGTCGTGCCTGCGGCGTCGAACGGGAACTGCGCAGCGCCGCGCGACAGAGAGGTTTGATCACATGGGTGTGACGTCGGTTCGCCGCCAGCATGCGGAGCGGACCCGCCGAAGCGGCTCCGGTCAAGGAGGAGCCGGGCAGCGAGCGCCTGGGGACGTCATCGACATGCCGCTCGCGGTACGTGGCGCGTCTACGGGATTCACCGTCCTGCTGCTGGGAAGTCTTGCGCATCCGCTCGTCGCCGCTTGGACTCCAGCATTGTCTCAGCTGTGGCTTCCACTCGTGGCATTGGTTGCTTTCGTGGTGGCGGCGCGCCGCGTCGGCAGGGCGCGCATTCCCATCGTGCACGGCGCGGTGGCCGCGATGAGCAGCTATTTACTGATGTTGCCGCTGGTGTTGCTCGGCCCCGCCGGCGGTGATCCGGCGCAGATCGCTCTGACGGTGGCGGCCTCGCTGATCACCGGAGCTGCCGTCGGCTTTCTGCAGGGCAGCCGAAGGTAGTCGGCTACCTCATGTGAGCCTCGCGTTCGTCGATCCTGTACGGGTTGACGGCCTGGCAAGCCCCCCGCCGCCGGGCAGCTCCGGCCATGTCTGCTGCCCAAGTCGTCAGCATCGGCACACGTCTGAATCATAGGAGCGGCTTTGACTTCCACCGACATCTCGGTGTCATCGCGGCGGCCGTCGCGCGAGCCCGAAGCCAAAACGCGCACACTTGGTGGTCTGGGTTCGTCGGTAGCGAAGCCGTTCGAGCAGGCCGGCGAGATGGTGCGGCTACTCGGTGTCGTTCTGTACTCGGCGATTCGCCACCCGATGGGCTACTGGGGCGAGGTCCGGGACCAGATGTTCCTCACGCTGAGGTTGTGCTCAATTCCGATGATCATTTCCACGATCGCATTCGGACTTGGCGCACCTGGCCTCCAAGGTGGCAACATCTTCTATCTGTTCGGCATTCCCGAGCGTCTGGGTTCGTTCTTCATCATGGCGAGCGTGCGCGAGTTCGCGCCGTGGATCAACGCGATGATCATCGCCGGAGTCATGGGCACCGCCATCACCGCCGACCTCGGTGCGCGCCGTATTCGGGAAGAGATCGACGCCATGGAAGTGCTCGGCGTCGATCCGATCCGGACGCTTGTGGTGCCTCGAGTTGTCGCGCTGACGCTCATCACGGGATTGATGGACATCGTGGCGTTGGTATTCGGCGTCGTCGGTGGATACATCGCGGCCGTCCCTATTCTCGAGGCGAATCCGAGCGCCTTCGTGGCGAGCTTTTTCGACAATGCGACAACGACCGATATCTGGGCGAGCGTGGTCAAGACGTCGCTGTTCGGCATGATCATAGGCGTCGTCTGCTGCTACAAGGGGATGAACCCGGGGAGCGGCCCCATCGGTGTCGGCAAGGCGGTGAACCAGGCGGTCGTCATCGCATTCGCGACCATCTGGATCGTCAATGCCGTGTTCACCGCGATCATCCTCGGTGTGAACCCGGACATGATTGTCTTCAAGTGATGAGGCGGTGGACCCTGTGAGTAGCGGAATGCCACGACCGACAGAGACCGGCACGCAGGCTGGCCGTTCACGAGCCCGTCCTCCGAAGCCGGCCGATGTCATCGTCTCCCCGGGCAGTATCGTCAAGTCCATCAAGGAGGCGGTGACGACCGGTGGTGACATCGCGCGGTTCTCCTGGCAGGTGGTTCGCGCGTTACCTGACTTGCGTCATTACCCGACCGAGGTGTTCCACCAATGTGGCGTGCTCATCCTGTCAAGCGGATTGATCATCTGGATGATGCAGTTCGTCATGGGATACGAGTGCGGCTTGGAGGGCAACTACACGCTGAAACAAATCGGCGCGCCGTTATACTCTGGTATTTTCAACGCCTGGTGTGGCATCCGCGAGATGGCGCCCTACATGTGGGGATACATCATCTCCGCGAAGGTCGGATGCGGCCTTGTAGCCGAAATCGGGTCCATGCGTATCTCGGACGAGATCGATGCGATGGAAGTCATGGGCGTGAAATCGCGCAGTTACCTGGTCGGAGCCAGGGTGGTCGCGGCGTGGCTCGCGCTTCCGTTTCTCTACATCGTCGGACTCGGCATCATGTACATCGGTGAGTATCTCACGACGGTGAAGATGCTGGGCGGGGTGTCCGAAGGCGGATACAGCTTCATTTTCTGGCTCTATCAAAATCCCGCCGATCTGCTGTATTCCCTTGTCAAAGTGATGGCGATGGGAACAGCCGTCGTGTTCGTGGGATGCTACTACGGCTACACGGCCAGTGGCGGGTCCGTCGGTGTGGGCCGAAGTACGGCGAAGTCCATGATGCTGAACATGGTGCTGGTGCATGTGATCGGAGTGCTGGGCACCCAACTGTTCTGGGGCCTCAGTCCCAACGCGCCGATCGCGAACTGATCTTGAGCCAGGTCCCTCTACGGCAAGGAGTTGACGATGTCCTTTGTGTCACCCTCGACGGCGACAGAGCCGACGACGCAACTTCCCCATGCGGGGAACCTGCCTGCCGGCGATCAGGTGCGTCGAGACGGCAACGGACAGCTGCGGCACTCGATGGAAGTGCGGAATGTCGTCAAGTCGTTCGGCAGCTTCCGGGTGATGAACGGAATGAGCATCGACTTCGTCGATGACGCGATCACGACCGTCCTGGGACCTTCAGGGACCGGCAAAAGCGTACTTTTGAAGCACCTCGTAGGACTGCTGGAGCCGGATGACGGAGAGATCGTCGTGTTCGGCAAGAACATCTGGCAAATCAGCGAGAAGGAACGCTACGACCTGCGCAAGAAGTTTGGCGTCCTGTTTCAGGACGGTGCACTTTTCGGATCGATGAATATTTATGACAACACCGCCTTCCCGCTGCGTAAGCACACCGATCTCGACGAGTCGGATATCGAGGAAATTGTGGTGAGTCGGCTCCAGGAGGTCGGGCTGGAGAAGGCAATGGCGAAACTACCCAGTGAGGTTTCGGGTGGGATGCGCAAGCGGGCCGGATTCGCGAGGGCGCTCGTGCTGGATCCCGAGGTCGTGCTGTTCGACGAACCGGATTCCGGTCTCGATCCGGTGCGTACCAGCCTGCTCAACGACCTCATCCTCAAAATGCACAACGAGCACAAGGGGACCTACCTTCTCGTCACGCATGACATTAGGACCGCGCGGAAGGTCAGTGACTATGTTGGCCTGATCTGGCAGGGACAGGTGGTGCATTACGGCGAGGCCGAGGAGGCATTCGCGTCCGAGGACCCGTTTGTCCGGCAGTTTCTCTCCGGAGATTCCGCTGGACCGTTGGGAATGGACTGACTCGATGCGACGCATCTTGGCTTTCGGCGTCGTCGCCGTCGTCGTTCTCGGAGTTGCTGGCTTCGTGCTGGGGAGGGACGACGGTTATCGAGTCGACGTCGTGCTCGCATCAGCCACCAACGTCGTCGAAGGCGGCTCAGTTCACGTCAAGGGTTTCGAGGCGGGCAGGGTAGAGAACATCGCGGTGCAGGACGGCAAGGCCCGGGTCACGTTGGCGATGAACAACGACCACGCTCCGCTGCACGACGGTGCGGTCGTGACCATCGAGTGGAAGGCGGCGCTGGGTGAACGTATCGTCGCCGTCGCGGACGGGCCCGCCGGGAACGCCGTCATCCCGGACGGAGGAATGATTCGAGGGGAAATGCCTACGCCGATGGAGGTCGACCAGGTCCTCGCGGCACTGGATGAGCCCACGCGAGAGCACCTGTCCTCCCTGATCCGGCGGCTTGACAAGTCCGTGGACGGCAACGAAGAGGACCTCCGTGACACGTTGCGGTCGGCGGGGCCGGCGCTGGAGGCCCTGGGTGAGGTTCTGCGGGCGGTCGGCAGTGACGGTCCGGCGATCAAGCAACTGATCACCCAACTGGATGGCATCGTGTCCACGCTCGTCAACCGCGAGCAGGCCATCCGCAATATCATCGAGCAGGTTTCGACCACGACCCGTCTCACCGCACAGCAAAAGCACGCGGTGGCGGAGGCGTTGGACAAACTTCCGGGCACGTTGGACACGGCGAAGACGACACTGGACCGGGTCCCTTCCGTCGCGGACAAGGCGGTTCCGCTGCTCGAGGATCTGAAACCCGCTACCGACAAGTTGCCGTCGGTGGCCCGGAACCTGAGGCCGGTGCTGGCTGACCTGCGCCCGCTCGTCGCGGAACTGCGGCCAACACTGGCGGTGGCGCGGGATCTGCTTCGCTACACCCCGGGGTTGCTGGACAGCGCTCATGGGGTACTGCCGGGCGCCAACTCACTAGTCGGGGACCTCACTCCCGCGTTGAGTTTTCTCCGGCCCTACACCCCGGAGATCGCCGGATGGGCCGCGAACTGGGGCTCCGCGAACGCCAACTATGACACCAACGGCCATTACGCCCGGATCTACGTTCAGGCCGGGCTCGGCAGCGTCAACGTCAATCCGGGCATCGTCCCCCCCGGCTACAAGAAGGACCTGACACCGGCGCCCGGTTCGCTGGTCGACCAGCCCTGGGTGGATGCCGCCGGAGGTGGAGTGCGATGAGCAAGCAGCCCAACCAGGTGCCTCGTCGGCTACCGCGTGGCCGGATTCTCGCCGTCGTCGCGGTGGCCGTGCTCGGGGTGACAGCGGGAACAGTCGGCATTGACCAGGAGAGCGAGCCGGGCCAGACCACGATCGTCGCGCGCTTCGCCGATGCGAGTCCTCTGCTGGTCGGCAACGAGGTGAAGGTCAGTGGCGTGAAGGTCGGCCAGGTGGCGGCGATGGATGTGCGGGGCGGCAAGGCCTCCGTGGTGCTGAGCCTGGAGAGCGAGGCCCTTCCCGTGCACACGGACGCCAGGGCCACCATCCGTCCAGTGAGCCTGCTCGGCGAGCGCTACGTCGAGCTGGATCGGGGAAGCCCCGACGCGCCGGTACTCGGCGATGGCGATGTCCTCCCGATGCGGCAAACCGGCGCGCAGGCCGACCTCGATGAGGTGCTCAACACGGTCGACGACCCCACCGGACGGTCGCTGGCCGCGCTGGTGACCATGCTCGGGGAAGGTATCCGTGGCAACGGCGGAAATGTCGACGCCACCATCCGGGCCCTCGAGTCGTCGATGAACGACACCACGGCCCTGTCCGGTGTCCTGCGGGACCAGAACCAGCTGCTCGGCAGCCTGGTGGACAAGCTGCAGCCTGTCGCGAGCGCTCTCGCCGCCGACCAGGGAGCCAACCTCGACCGGCTGGTCGCCTCGGCGCGAAAGCTCACCGCGGCCACCGCCACGAAACGGCGGGAACTGACCGAGACGTTGCGGCGTCTGCCAGAGACCCTCGCGACGGCCCGCGCGACGCTCGCCCAGCTCACCGGCACCGCCGCCGAGACCACGCCGACCCTCGCGGCGATCCGGCCCACCACCGACGACCTCGCCGCGATCAGCGCCGAAATCCAGCGCTTCGCCGACGCCGCCGATCCCGCCCTGGCGCACGCCAACCCCGTCCTCGAGCACGCTCAGCGCCTGCTGGACGAGGCCAGGCCGGTGGTGGACCAGCTTCGGCAGGCCGGTCCGGACCTGCGGTCGGCGGTGGGCGACCTGCGTCCGGTCGTCGGTGAACTGACCGCCAACCTCGGCAACGTGCTCGGCTTCATCCGTAACTGGGCACTGACCACCAACGGCCGGGATGGCATCTCACACTACTTCCGCGCGATGCTGGTCGTCAGTCCGGATCTGCTCGGCGCGGCCGTGCCCACGCCCAACGGCGCGCCACCCGCGCAGCAGCAAGGTCCGCCCTCCGAACGACCGCCGGAAACACCACCCCAGCCTGACCGTGCGCCGTTGCCCCTGCCGCAGGTACCCGGCCTTACCGGGGACGGCGGCATCCTCGGTGGGCTGCTCTCCACCGAACAGGACCCCAAGGCAGGTGTGACCGGGCTCGACCCACAGCAGGAGCAGGGACTCGTCCAGTTCCTCATCGGGGGAGGAAGTCGATGATGGCAAGCAACAGCAAGCGCCGCCGGCGTTCGGTGCTCACCGGAATCGTGGTGCTCGTGGTGTTCGTGGCCTCCGTTGGCGTCGCGATCACTGCGAACAAGGGCATACCCGGTCTGCCGCGCACCGTGGTGCGCGCCGAGTTCGTTGAGGTCGGAGGCTTGCGCAGCGGGGATGACGTGCGGATCAACGACGTGCGCGTCGGGCAGGTCGGCGAGATCACCCTGGTGGACGGCAAGCCAGTCGTCGAGCTGAGGTTCGATGGCCACCGGTCCATCTACCGCAACGCGACGGCCGTCACCGCATCGGTGGGGGCGCGCTCCGCGCTCGGCCAGAAGTACGTCGCCTTCAACCCCGGTTCACCACAAGCCGGCGCGGTCGACCCCGGGGAGGTCATCCCGGCCTCGGAAACGACCGGAGCCCAGGAACTGTCGGACCTGCTCGCCGTGCTGGACGAGCCCACCCGCAAGGCGCTGGGCTCGACGCTCCGGGAAACAGGCGGCGGTGTCGCAGGCCATACGCAGGACCTGCGAGACACGCTGGCCGCTCTGCCGACCGAGCTGCCCGACCTGGCGACCGTGTCGCGCGCGCTGACCACGGAGGGGGGTGCCGACCTTGTCCAGACACTGCAGGCCGTGGATCGCTTCAGCGGCCGCTTCCAGGGCCGGGAGCAGCAACTCAGCAACCTTGTGCGCCAGCTCGACACCACCCTACGCTCGGTCGCCGTCGACAACGCCAGGCCGGTGTCCGACGCGCTGACCAAGGCGCCGGACACGCTGACCAAGGTCCGCGGCAGCCTCGAGGCCCTGCGGCGGCCGCTGGCCGACACCGAGGCCGCCGCGGCGGCATTGCGGCCCGGAGCACAGGCGCTCGGCCAGGCAACCCCCGATGTGCGCGGCGTGCTGCGAGAAGGGATTCCGCCGTTGAACAAGGTGCCCGGTGTCGCGGGGCAGGCGATGCCCGCGGTGGACGGCCTGACCCGGACGTTCACCGATGCGCGCCCGGTGGCGCCGCGTATCCGGGAGGCGGTCGGCTCGGCGCAGCAACCCCTGGCCGTTCTGGCGCCCTACGCCCCGGAGATCTCGCTGTGGTTCACCCACGCCACCGACGCCCTGCATCAGGGTGACGCGGCTGGCCACTGGCTGCGCTTCTCACCGCCGGTCGGGACGAGCACCGCGACCGGCATCGTGCGGGGCCTGCGTGACCCGCTGACTGCGCGCAACCCGTACCCGGCACCCGGCGAGGCCGCACGAGACAAGAGCACACTGCTGGGACCGAGGTGACACAGATGGAATCGAATCCGCGGAAGAGGCTCGCACGGGCCCGGCGCTCCCCGTTCCGACTCGGCCTGGTCTTCATCGTCGTAGCGTTGGTGGTCGGCGTCGGCCTGTTCAACAAGGACCCCATTCTCACCACGTTGAAGCCGGGCACGACATTCGCGATCCACTTCGCCCGGGACTACCATCTTCGTCCCTACGTCACGGAGGTCAAGGTCGCCGGGGTCCCGGTCGGCAAGGTCACCGCCGTCGAACCGGGGTCCGACGGCTCCGCGCGAGTCGAGGTCAAGGTCGACGGCGACATTCCGGGCAAGCTCCGCTCCGCGCCGTCCGCGGTGATCCGCCCCGCCACACTCCTGGGTGGCAAGTACTACCTCGATCTCGTACCCGGAGGGCAGCCCGGGGACTTCGGCGGCACCATCCCGGTCGCGCGAACGGAGGTCCCAGTGGAGCTCGACAAGGTCACCCGGGCGTTGCCACCCGACACGCTGGAGTCCGCGACGTCGGCCGTTGATTCGCTGGATCGCACGTTGGACGAACGTGGCCGCGCCGCGCTGGACCGGCTCCTCGCCGATGCCCCAGGCACGTTGGACCCGGCGGCCACCGTACTCGACGCCGCCCGGGGCACGCGCCCGGCAACGGACCTCACTCACGTCGTGGGGGGCTTGGAGTCGACGGCGCGGACGCTGACCGAGCAGCCAGGGCAACTGGACGCCATCGTGCGTGACCTGGACACCCTGGGCACCGTGCTGGGGCGGCGCTCGGCCGACCTGGCGGACGCGCTCGCGACGTTGCCCCGGACCCTGGACTCGACGAACGCTGGGCTGCGCCGCCTGGACGGCACGCTGATCCGGCTGCGGGACACCGCTGACCCGGCGCGCCCCGTCGCGGCGGAACTCGACACCGCGCTGGCGCATGCCGATCCCGTACTGGCGAAGGCCCGCCCGTTGGTGACCGACCTGAAGAACCTGCTGGTCGATGCCAGGCCCGTCGTGGAGCGGCTGGTGCCCACCGCCCGCGACGCCACGCCCGTGCTCGACGACGTGCGTGGCCCGGTGCTGGACCGCCTCAACGGTCCGGTCAAAGCCACGGTCCTTTCGCCCTACCACGGCACCGGGCCCTACTCGGACACCGGCGGAGACAGGCCGCTGTACCAGGAGCTGGCGTACATGTTCGCCAATGTCGACCGGGCCTCCTCCATGACCGACGCCAACGGCGCCTCGATCGCGTTCCATCCTGGAGTCGCCCCAGGCACGCTCGCCGGCCTGCCGATCAGCCTGGAACAGCTGTTCCGCAACCTCACCGGCATCGGGAAGGGAGAGCCACGATGAGCGGCACACGGCACCGCCTGCGCAAGACGTGGCAGCGGGTGCGCAACGAGCCGCGCCTGGGACGCAACGTGCTCACGCTGGCCGTTCTGGTGGCCCTCGGCCTCGGCGCCGGCGGATACATCCTGAGTCAGCAGGGATCGGGGACCACGACCTGGCCGTGGCAGGATCAGTTCGTCTTCACAGCCGAGTTCGACAACGCGCCCGCCGTGAGCCCCGGCAACGGACAGGAGGTCCGCATCGCCGGTGTGCAGGTCGGGCAGATCGAGTCCGCTTCGGTCTCCGACGACGGCAAGGCGGAGCTGACACTCTCGATCGAACCCGGTCACACCGTCTACGACAACGCCCGGACGGTGCTGCGGCCCAAGAGCCCGATGAACGAGATGTACGTGGAGATCGATCCCGGTGGCCCGCCCGGCAAGCCGCTCGCCGAAGGGGACATGATCCCGGCAACGCAGTCGCAGCGGCCCATCCAAGCGGACGAGGTCCTCGCGCACCTCGACACGAATACCCGCAGCGCCCTGACCGCGCTGCTCACCGAGTCCGACACGGCACTGGCCCACGCGCCGGAGGCACTGCCGGGCGGGCTGTCCGCCACCGACCGCGTCGTGCGTGACCTCAAACCCGTCGTCGTCGAGCTGCAGACCCGCAAGGACAAGCTCGCGCAACTGGTCACCGCACTCGCTCAGGTGTCCAGCGCCGTCGGTGAGAACGACCAGCGCCTGGCCGAGCTCGCGAGGAACCTGCAGCACACGCTGGCCGCGGCCGGAGAGCAGAGTGACGCCATCGACGAGGCGCTCGCCCAGCTGCCCGACGTGACCGACGAGCTAGGCCGCGCCACCGGCAGCGTGCAGGCCCTGAGCGACCAGCTCGATCCGGTCCTGGACAGCCTGCGGCAGGCCTCCGGCACGCTCCCGGATTCCTTGCGCAGGCTGACCGCCACCGTCGATCGCGTCGGCGAGACCGTGGACGTGGCCAACCCGGTGGTGACCAAGGCCAGGCCCGTCGTCAACGACCTGCGGCCCCTGGTGACTGACGTCAACGCCCTCCTGCCCGACCTGCGGCACACCACCAGCCGGCTGGAGCCGATCACCGCCTCCCTGCTCCCCTATCTCAACGACCTGGGAGCCTTCGTGTACCAGACCAACTCGGTGACCAGCCTCCACGACGCCAATGGCGGCATCCTGCGTGGCCTGCTCCAGGTGACGCCCAGCACGTTGCCGCTCCCGGGCGCCGAGATCCTGTCCAGCCCGACACCACGCTAGGCGGTCGACCACCATGAGAATCTCGCATTCCGTGCTGCCGGCCATCCGGCTCACCGTCCTGATCGTCTTCGTCGCCGTGTGCGCCGTGATCTTCGGCTATCTCTGGGACAACTCGGGCGGGCGGCTTCCCTTCCAACGCTCGGCCTACCAGTTGTCGGCGAGCTTTCCCCGGGTGGCGAACCTGGTGCCCGGCGCGGACGTGATGGTCGCCGGCGTCCGGGTCGGCGAAGTCGCCGAGGTTCGCCCTGCCGGGGAGCGGGCACGCGTGACGATGGAACTGGACAACCAGTATCCGGTGCACGAAGGTGCCACGGTGCGGGTCCGGAACAAGACCCTGGTCGAGGAGACCTTCCTGGAGATCAGCGACGGTGACGGCGCGCCGGTGCCCAGCGGCGCCACCCTGCCGGACTCAGCCGGCCAGCCGCCGGTGCAGCTCAACGATGTTCTGGCCAGCCTCGACCAGCCCACCCGTGAGGCGCTGGCAAGCGCGGTGCGTTCCCTCGGCGGGGCGACGGAAGGCAGCCGCGAGAACATCTCCCGTGCGCTCACCGGCCTCGGCTACCTCGGCCGGGAGGGACAGGGCGCCCTGGCCGCGCTGTCCGCCCAGAGCGACGATCTGTCGAAACTCACGGGGAAGACGGCGACCCTGCTGGCCGCGCTCGACACCAGCCAAGGACAGATTGCCCGGCTGGTCGCCGACGCCGACACCCTGACTCGTACCACCGCCGACGGCGCCGGCCAGATCGAGGCGGTGCTCCGTCGACTACCACCGGTCCTGGACAGCGCGAGCGCCGCCACCGACGACCTGGACCGGCTCTCCACCAGCCTGGCACCCATCGCCCAGAACCTGCGTACGGCCGCCCCCGACCTCAGTGCCGCACTGCGGGAACTGCCGCGGACCTCCGCCGACCTGCGCGGCCTGCTGCCCTCCCTGGACGGCGTGCTGAACACCGCGCCGGACACCCTCACGAGGGTCCCCGCGGTGGCGGCCGACGCGCAGCGCCTGCTGCCGACCCTCGACGTGGCGCTCGCCGACGTCAACCCCATGCTGGCCTACTTGCGGCCCTACGGCCCCGATGTCGCCAGCATGTTCGCCAACATGGCACAGTCGATGGCACGGGGGGACACCAACGGCCGCTGGCTGCGGACGTTCCCGCCGGTCAACGAGCAGAGCGTCCGGGGCAACCCGCTCAACCTCAACCAGATCCCCCTGCTGGACAAGTACAACCCGTACCCCGCACCGGGGGAGGCGGCCAACCCGGGCCCGTTCGACGGCGAGTACCCCCGCGTGCAGCGTGATAACAAATGAGAAGGCCGCGTCCTCCACGCCTCCGGCTCCGACTGCCCATGCCTTGGGGTCGGCACTCCCATGCGCCAGCGGAGAAGCGGCGCCCCCGGTGGTCGCGGTACCGGACCAAACGCGGCGCCGTGACCATCCTGGGCGCCCTGCTCGTGGTCGCCTTCCTGATCGGCGGGCTGGCACAGGTGCGCCTGGAGACCAGTGTCGAGTCCTTCCTGCCACACGACGACCCCGCGCTGCAGGAGCTGCAGGCGGCGGCGTCCGACTTCGGCGGGGACCCCGTCGTGGTCCTGCTCGAGTCACGCCAGCCGGGTGAGCTGCTCGACCAGCAACATTTGCTGCCGCTGCTGCAGCTGGAGGGCCAGCTGTCACGCCTACCCGACGTCGCCGCCACCTACGGCCCCGCGACCACGCTCAACCAGATCGCCGGCCGGGTGCAGGACCTGCTCGCCGAGCTCGCGGGACGACGCGACGCCCTCCGCGCCCGAGGCGGAGACGCGACGGCGGCCGAGTTCGACGCCCGGTACGGGGCACTCCTGGTGCAAGGGCTTCCGGCTGGGCTGCCCACGTTGCGCAACCCCGGCTTCGTTGAGACGGTCCTCCACACACCGGACGGGCAACCCAAACCACAGTGGCGGTTCATGGTCCCGTCCGACCGGGCCGTCGCCGTGCTGATCCGGCCACGCGAGGGGCTGGACCAGGACGGCACCGACCGGCTCGTGCAGAGCGTCCGGAATGCCGTCTCGGCGGCCCGCGACACCGTGGGTGCCGAGCGTGCCATCGTTTCCGGCGTTCCCACGGTGACCTCGGATCTGGCCAGTCAGGTGCGCTGGGAAATCCCTGTGATCGGGGGGATCGCGGTGGTGGCGGTCGCCGCGTGCTTTCTGCTCATCCCCTGGACCCGGGGTGTGCGACGACGGCTCCTGCCCGTGGTGACGACCACCGTGGCGGTGGCGCTCACGGTCGCCACGTTCGGGTGGCTAGACCGGCCCCTGTCCCTGGGCGTGGTCGCCTTCCTTCCCGTGCTCTTGGGCATCGGCAGCTACTATCCAACCTACTTCGCGCAGCACGCCCGGCGTCGCGTCGTGCTGGTGGTCGCCAGCGCGACCGCGGCGGCATTCGCCACCCTGGCGCTGTCCCCGTTACCCCTCGTCCGGGACCTCGGCCTGACGCTGGCCTTCGGCGTTCTGCTCGCCGCCGCGCTGGGTATGGTGCTGGTGCGCGCGGTGTCACGGGCTGACGCTGAGCCTCGCGGCGACCGTCGGCCCGCTACCCGCACCGCTGCGTCCTGGCCGATCCGGGCTGCTGCCGCGCTGCTCGCCGTCGCGGTCGCGGCGACGGGCTGGGTCATGCTGCCGCAGTTGAGACTCGACAGCGACTTCCGCAACTTCGCCGCAGGGCTGGAAACCCTCGAGGACGCGCGTAAGGTGGAATCGGTCATCGGCTCCTCCGGTGAGGTGGCGGTGGTGTTGCGCGGCCCCGACGTGCTCGCACCCCAGGCCGTCAGCTGGTCCCACAGCGCTCAGAGCATGATCGTCGAACGGCACGGAGACCAGCTCCGGCCGGTCATCTCGCCCGCCACCCTGCTTCCCTTCCTCGGGTCGTCGCCGTCCGCCGCGCAGATCGAGGCCGCGACCCGGCTGCTGCCGCCGTACCTCACCGGCTCGGTGTTCCGCGACGACCGGCGGGCAGCTGTGCTCAGCTTCGGTGTGCGCATGGACGACCTCGACCAGCTGCGGACGCTGCGCGACGACGTCGCCAGGAACCTGCCACCGCCCCCGACGGGGTACCGGGTGGAGTTGACCGGCTTGCCGATGGCTGCGGTCCGCGGGCATGAACTTGTCTCCTCCGACCGTGTCATCACCAATGTGGCGGGGATCCTCGCCGCTGGGGGCGTGCTCCTGATCGGCCTGCGCCGCAGGAGCGACGCCGCGCGCGCCGTCGCCGCCGCCACCCTCGCAACCGGGGTCGGCCTCGCCGCCCTGTGGGTGGCACGGGTTCCGCTGACCCCGATCACCGCCGCGCTGGGTTCCCTGACAGCGGCCGTCGGGTGCGAGTTCACCGTGCTGCTCGCCGAAGCGGTGCGACGGGGCAACGCCGCGCTGCGCACCTCCGTGTTGCTGGCCACGGCGACATCGGCCGTCGGGTACGCGGTGCTCGCCGTGTCCCAGCTCGAGGCGGTCCGGGAGTTCGGTCTGCTGCTCGCCGCATCGGTGCTGCTCGCCCTCGGAGCCGCGGCGTGCGTCGTCTGGCTTACCGTGAAGCCCCTCCGGCGGAGCGATCGTCGCCCAGCGACCGCGACCACTCCGCCCGTATCCGTCACCACGCCAGGAGGTGGATCATGAAGCAGCGGCAGACATCCGACGTGACGGATGCCAAGGAACAGGATGCTGATACGCGTGAGAACGACGCAGAGCGTTCGGGCACGGACCGGGACACCCACGTCGCCGAGGATTGCTCGCCGGACCAGCGGCGAGAGCAAGGAACCCAGGGCACGGGTGGCCAAGACCGCGACATCGCCAACAACGACGACAGCGGTGCGGACGGCGTAGATGCCGAGCGGAACGCCGACGGTGAGCCGGGCGGCCTGCGCGGCCTCCTCAGGCGAATCAGGCTCCCGCGGACCCGGAAGGCGCGGACAGTCGCGGCCGTGACGCTGCTGCTCGCGGGCGGTGGCGCGGGCGGCTACCTCTGGTGGGTTGGTGAGCAACTGCCGGACGATGCCGCCTTCCGGATCGACGATCGTGTCGTCACCGTTGACGACCTAGGCGAAGTCACCGACACATGGCGTGCACTCTACGGTATCGAGCCACCGCAGGAGCCCGGCAGGCTGGACCGTTTCCGGCGCGACGCCGCCAAGGCCTATGCGGTGAGCCTGCTCCTCGACAGGGCGGCGCGGGACCACGGCATCGTGGTGGCGGACAAGGCGGCCCGGGACACGTTGAGCCGGTTCGTCACCCAGCAGTTCGGCGAAGGCACCCAAGGTCGCGACCAGTTCGTCCAGGCGCTGGGCAACGCGGGCACGTCGGAACGAGCCGTCCTGGACGAGGTGAAGAAGCAGTTGGCCATGGACCAGCTGTTCAACACGGTCACCAAGGACACACCGGAGGTCGGCGACCAGGAAATCCGTGAGGCATTCAGCAAACGAAAAGATCAGCTGGGGACTCCTGAGCGCCGGGAACTGGCCAACATCGTCGTTCGGACCAAAGACGAGGCAGACCGGATCGTTGCCGAACTCCGCAGCGGGGCATCGTTCGACACGCTTGCCCGACAGCGTAGTCTTGACAGCGCGACCCGAAGCGACGGTGGAAACCTTGGCACCGTGACCCGGGACCAGCTTCAGCCCGGCTACGCCAAGGCAGCCTTCGCCGCTGGGCGGGGTGAGCACTTCGGCCCTGTGCAGAACAAGTTCGGCTGGAACGTCGGTATGGTCACCGGAATCACCCCGGCCGAGCCCGCGAGGTTCGACCAGGTGCGCGACCCGCTGAAGCAGCAACTCGAACTGGAACGAAAGCTCCAAACCTGGCGCGACTGGCTGGCCGAGCGAATCCGCGACGCGGACATCCAGTACGCCGATGCCTACCTGCCCGCATCCCCGGACGCTCCGCCGAGCGTGCAGCCGGGTGAGCTCGGGGTTCCCCAAGGGCAGGAGCCAGCCGAACCCGGTCAGCCGCCCCGGCAAGGGGGTCCCCGGTGAGCACGGCGGGTCCCCTGCTCGTGCTGGCGGTACTACTCGTGTTGCTCGGCCGGTGGGGCTTGCGGAATGCCGACACGGCGGTACCTGCGGCGCTCGGTGCCCGGGAACGCGCCCGCCGCGCGCGGGTGCTGCGCCGGGGTGCGGTCGCCGCACAGGTGGTGGCGGCTGCCTTCGTCGTCCTGTCCGTTCTGGCCTTGTGGGGACCTTGATGCCGGCATGTCTCAGACGCCCGTATCCTTGGGCCGGTCGATCAGCCCATAGTATCCAGCCAGTCCCGCGGCTTCCGCGCGGCTCCCGACGTCGAGCTTGTGTAACAGGGCCGCGATCATGCGTTTGGCCGTACGCTCGGAGACCAGCATCCGTTCGGCGATTTCGATGGTCTCGGCGCCCCGCGCGAGCAAGCCCCACAGGCGCATCTCCTCGGTATCCAATCTCTGGAGAATCGTTTCCGGCGGGCGGCGGATGCCATCCAGCAGCGCGGTGAACAGATCTGGTTCGACGACTCGGAAACCGGCCGCGACGCTTAGTAATGGGGCGACGAGCGTGTCGGGGTCCGCGGACTTCGACAGGTAACCGTCGGCGCCCGCCAACAATGCCTCCTCCGCCAAACCCCGATCGGTGGTGCCCGACAGCGCCAAGATCCTGGTGTCCGGATGGCGCGACTTGATGTGCCGGACTGCCGCCACGCCGCCGATCGGCGGCATGGCGAGATCGACGATCGCCAGACCGGCGCCAGTCGAACCGACCAGCGCGGCCGCTTCCTCCGGCCGGCTGGTCGACCCTGCGACCGAGATACGATCGCCGACCCGGCTCTCCAGCAACAGAGCCAAGCCCTGTGTGAACAGATCGTGGTCGTCGACGATGACCACCACCAGCTTATCACCATCCATGGCCTAACCTTAATACGACTGTAACCAGTGGGGTTCAGATGCCAGACGACCACGTGGGCGCGACGCAGGTGCCCGCTACCGCGATGAGCTGGTGGCGAGCGCCTCGGTCACGCCGGTACCTGGCGGGGCAGCCGGATCCTGGCGACACGCTGCGTCCGGTCGGTTTGATCACCGTCTGGGTCCGGGTCGGCGTCGTGCTCTCAGCGGCGGTGCTCCTGCTGGTGGGGTCCAGCCCGTTCGTCCAGCACACGGCGGCGGCATGGTATCTCGTCGGCATCGCGACGGTCTACTCGACCGTCATGTTGGGACATCCCACCTGGGAGGTCGAGGGTCGAGTGCCGGCTGCGATCATCACCGTCCTGGACGCGGGGCTGGCGTCGGGGATCGTGGCGTCATCCGGCGGCGCGCAAAGCCCAGCGGTGTCTATCCTGTTTCTGGTCATCGTCGCCGCGGCTGCCCGACTGTCCTTTATCAGCACGCTGGGAGTGGCCCTGCTGCTCGGCGGCTGCTTCGTCACAATCGCGCTGACGGTGAACCCCACGAGCGGCCCAACCCACGATCGCCTCCTAGCCGGGGTGTGGTGGGCGCTGTACCTGCTCTTCACCGGTGCGCTCGCCTCGGGGCTCGTCTTGCTGAACGAGCACGCCGAACGCGCCCGCGGCCTAGCTCAGGCGGAGACCGCCGCCGCGCGCATCGTGGCCGACGAAGAGCGCGATCTCCGGACTCGCCTGACGGCCTCCTACGACGCGCAGCAGACTGGGCTGCGCGTGATCCTCCACGAGTTCCGCACACCTGTAACATCCTTGGATGCGCTGGTCCGTGATCTGTCGCGGGAGACCGGTGGCACGGCGCAGTCCGCCGACCCCCGCCTCGCTTTGTTGACCGCGCACGTCGAGCACCTGTCGGCCATGCTCAACGCGCTGGCCGACGTCGCAGCCAGCCGGCGACCAGCCTTCAGCACAGGGCACCTTCGGGTGGTGAACGTGCACGAATTCATACTCATGGCTGCTGACGCTGCTGGCCTGCCGCGTGAACGACTTCGATTGATCGTCTCGCCATCGAACGCCCACGCCCAACTTGATGCCCAGCTCGTCCGCAGGGTCGTCACAAACCTGCTGGAGAACGCATCCCGCCACGGCCGTGACCAGCCGGTCAGTGTCATCGCGAACCTTGACCAAGGCTCGCTGTCACTGGAGATCGCCGACCGAGGGCCGGGAATGCCCCTTGACCGCGCCGTCGAGCTCACCGCCAAGTTCGCGCAGGCCGGGCAGGAACGAGGCACCGCAGGTCTCGGCCTGTGGATCGTCGACCAGATCATCCAGGCGCTGAACGGCACGATCGACTTTCAGGAGGCCGCCGGAGGCGGGTTGGCCGTGCGCGTGACATTGCCCGTGCGGACGCTGGCTGGTCGCCCACCCACCCAGTCGCCTCACCCATAGGTCCGCACCACGAGCGCCAGGGGGTGGCGATGGTGCGCCCAGACCAACTGGGCCTCGACCGATCTTGCGCGGCCCACACTGTCCGTGGCCTTCATGGGCCACTCGCGGCACGGATGGCCCGTATTGCCGGGTGCGCATTCCCCATACGCTGGGGGAAGAAGCCCTTCAGAGTCGAAGGAGACGATGTCGATGAAGACCAAGGCCGCCGTCTTGTGGGGCCTCAACGAGAAGTGGCAGGTCGAAGAGATCGACCTCGACCCGCCGAACGAGGGTGAGGTCCAGGTCAAACTGGCCGCCAGCGGATTGTGTCATTCCGACGAGCACCTCGTCACCGGCGACATCCCGATCCCGTTCCCGGTCGTGGGTGGACATGAAGGCGCCGGCATCGTTGAGGCGGTGGGCGCGAACGTGACCGAGGTGGCCGAAGGCGATCCTGTTGTCTTGAGCTTTCTCCCGGCATGCGGCAAGTGCTCCTACTGCGCCCGTGGCATGACGAACCTCTGCGATCTGGGTGGCGCGGTGATCCTCGGGCCGCAGCTGGACGGCACCTACCGGTTCCATACTCGCGGCGAGGACGCGGGCCAGATGTGCCTGCTGGGTACCTTTTCCGAGCGCACGGTGGTGCCCGCCGCCTCGGTGGTGAAGATCGACGAAGGGTTTCCGCTGGAGAAGGCCGCCCTTGTCGGGTGTGGGGTCACGACCGGATTCGGTAGCGCCACCCGGGCCGGCGAAGTGCGTGCCGGCGACGTGGTCGTCGTGGTCGGGGCCGGTGGCATCGGTGTCAATGCCATCCAAGGAGCACGGGCCGCCGGCGCGCGTGCCATCGTCGCCGTTGATCCGGTCGAGTACAAACGTGCCAAGGCGGGCGAGTTCGGGGCCACGCACACGGCCGAGTCGATGGACGAAGCGTGGAACGTGGTCAGCGAGTTGACCCGCGGGCAGCTCGCTGACGTATGCGTGCTCACCACCGACGTCGCCGAGGGCTCCTACATCGAGCCCGCTTTGAGTCTGGTGGGCAAGCGTGGGCGTGTGATCGTCACCGCGATCGGCCATCCGGACGAGCACACGATGAGCGGCAACCTCTTCGAACTCACGCTCTACGAGAAGCAGATCCGGGGCGCGCTGTTCGGATCCTCGAATCCGCAGCATGACATTCCGCGACTGCTTGAGTTGTACAACCTCGGCCAACTCAAGCTCGACGAACTGGTGACCGCTGAGTATCAGCTGGAGGACATCAACCAGGGATACCAGGACATGCGTGACGGAAAGAACATCCGCGGAATGATCCGCTTCTGAAACTCCTAAGTCGACAGAAACAGTTATCGTCGCCAAGTTATTCCCGCCCTATCCGGCGTGTATTCGAATCGAGGATGTGACATGGCAATCGACCGCGTCATCCAGCACGGTAAGCGGAATGGGTATGGCAGCCTCTGTGAGGGCGGCCTACGCATGGAATCCTTCCCTATGCGGCTGTTCCGGAAGGGAAACAAGAAATTCTGGGACCCGGAAACGATCGACTTTTCGCAGGACGCCGCGGACTTCGCCGCGATGTCGCCGGACGAGAAGAAGTTGACCTGCATCCTTGCCTCACAGTTCATGGCCGGGGAGGAGTCGGTCGCTCAGGACCTCCAGCCGTTCATGGCGGCCATGGCGGCAGAGGGACGGCTGGCCGACGAGGCCTACCTCACCCAGTTCACCTTCGAAGAGGCCAAGCACATGCAGTCTTTCCGACTGTGGTTCGACGCCGTCGGGCTCGGCACGGACCTGCATGAGTACGTGGAGTACAGCCAGCCATACCAGACAATCTTCGCCGAGGAACTGCCCAAGTCCCTGTACGCCTTGGAGAAGGACCCGTCGCCCGCGGCGCAGGTGCGTGCCTCGATTACCTACAACCACGTCGTCGAGGGTTGTCTCGCCCTCACCGGCTACTTCGGATGGGCGAAGGTATGCGCGAGCAGGAACATCCTGCCGGGCATGCAGCAGCTCATCAAGTACATCGGCGACGACGAGCGCAGGCACATGGCGTGGGGTACCTTCACGTGCCGCCGTCACGTCGCCGCGGACGAGCGGACCTGGGAGGTCGTTGAGGAGCGGATGCAGGAACTAATCGAGCCAGCGATGAGTTTGATCGTGAAGCTGTTCGACCAGTTCGAAGCTGCGCGGGCCCCGTTCGGTATCGATCTCGACGAGATGACCGACTATGGCATGGACAAGATCAACCGTCGGCTGGAGTCGATCGAGGGGGCACGGGGCCGCCCCGTCGAGGAGATCGACGAGGACTACTCGCCTATGCAGCTTGAGGACACCTTCGCCGAGGAGGACGAGAAGGCCGTGGCGAAGTCGCTTGCGGCCGTGTCCTGAGCCGACGCGCTCCGAGCACTGTTCCGTGGAACTGTTCGTCCGGGGGCGGAGACCCGACCCGGGCGAACAGTTCGCGTCGGCAAGGTCACCAGAATCGAGGCAGCAAGAGATGGGCACAACAACCGCGCCAGCTGGCGAGGTCACCGTTGACGTGTTGTTCGTCGGCGCCGGGCCCGTGGGCTTGTTCGGTGCCTACTACGCGGGTTTTCGTGGGCTTACCACGGCGTTGGTGGATCCGCTACCGGAGGCCGGTGGTCAGGTACAGGCGATCTACCCCGAGAAGAACATCTACGACATCGCAGGCCTGCCCGCTGTTCAGGGGCAGCAGCTGATCCGCAACCTCCTCGAGCAGGCGAAACCGTTCGGCCCCCGATTCCTGTTGTCTCAGCAGGCGAGCGACATCCGGGAAGTTGCCGATGGCTGGCGGGTGACGACCTCCTCGGGTGTCGTCGTCAACACGAGAGCCGTGATCGTCACCTCCGGAGTGGGTTCGGTGACCCCGCGTCCGCTACCAGCAGGTGAGGAGCTTCTCGGGCGCGGGCTCTGCTACTTCGTCCCGCAGCTGGAGGTGTTCGACGGCAAGGATGTCGTCGTGGTGGGCGGTGGCGACTCGGCGCTGGACTGGGCACTGGCCGCGGTTCCGCGTGCCCGGTCGGTCACCCTCGTGCACCGTCGCAAGCAGTTCCGGGCGCACGAACATTCGGTCGCGCAGGTGAAGGACAGTCCGTGCCACCTGGTGCTCGACGCCACCGTTACCGCGGTTCGTGGTAACGACAGCGTGGAGAGCGTGGACGTCACTGTGCGCGGGGAGGACGGCGCGCGGGAGCTGAAGGCTCAGGTCGTGGTCGCCGCACTGGGTTTTCTGATGGACCTCGGCCCGATCGCCGGGTGGGGCCTTGAGATGGAGGGGCGGGCCATCCGCGTCGACACCCGGATGCGTACGAATCTGCCGCGCGTCTATGCCGCTGGGGACGCGGCGACCTTTCCGGGCAAGGTGAAATTGATCGCCGTCGGTTTCGGCGAGGTGGCGCTCGCCGTGAACAACGCTGCCGTCGAGTTGAATCCGGACGCGACTCTTGCTCCCGGGCATTCGAGTGATCTCGTGCCCGCGTCGGAACCGTTGGCGCCCGAGGGAAATTCTGCACAGCCGCGAAGCAAGGAGGTCGCAGGATGGCGTTCGTGATCGGCGAGCCGTGTGTCGACGTCAAGGACATGACGTGCATCGAGGAATGCCCGGTCGATTGCATCTACGAGGGCGAACGGATGCTGTACATCCACCCGACGGAATGCATCGACTGCGCGGCCTGCGAGCCGGTATGCCCAGTAGAGGCCATCCGTCCCGCACAACACGTTGACGAGGAATGGAAACCATTCCAGGAGTCGGCGCAGCAGGCGTTTACGGGGATCGGGTCACCGGGAGGATCGACCAAAGTGGATACCCCGATACCCGACACCGAGTTCGTGAAAACGCTCCCTCCCAAGGAGGACTAGTCAAGGTCGAAGGTGCGTCGCGATCGCGATGCCGCATCACGAGGAGTGAGTGTGGGCTCAACCGCTGTGGCTCAACGAGGAGCACGCAGCGCCGCCGATGACGGACAGGCCGGCGGTGATGTCGTGGACCTGTCCGCTGACAACTGGGTGCTTGTTCGTGCGGCTCAACGAGGAGACGCGTCGGCGTATGCCGTGCTGTACGACAGATTCGCGACCAGCGTTCACCGCTTTGCCCTATCCCGTGTCCGCGATCGGCACCTAGCCGAGGACGTCACCAGCGAGACGTTCGCGCGGGCGCTGCGGGCAATCAACTCGCTGGAGTACCGGGGACGAGATGCGGGCGCGTGGTTCCTCACCATCGCCCGCAATATCATCTTCGACCACACGAAGTCCGGGTCCGTGCGGCATGAGGTCACGGTCGACGAGCTTCCGGACGCCTCCGGTCACGAGACGCCGGAGGAGCTCGTCATTCTCGGGATCGCGCGAGCGGAACTGATCCGGTGCCTGGGATTACTCGCCGATGACCAGCGGACGTGTCTTGTGCTGCGGTTCTTCTGCGATCTTTCGGTCAACGAGACCGCGAGAATGCTGGACCGCGAACCCGGTGCGGCGCGTGCTCTGCAGTATCGGGCGATTCGTCGTCTTGGCGAGTTGATTGGCGGATCTGCGGATGGGCGGCGTCGCGTGCAGCCGGCACCGTCCGGAGGAGAGAAAGGCAGTTGACGATGACAACAATGACCGTTGACGTTCCGGAATCCGTCCAGCGATTTCTCGGCAGGGCTTCGGACAGCATCGTGGTCGGTGCGGAGCAGCGAAGTGCGACCGGGAACGGCCAGATCACGACTCAGGACCCCGCGACCGGTGCGACGTTGACCAGCATTGCGGCCGGCGGGAAGCCCGACGTCGACGAGGCGGTCGCCTCGGCGCAGTCGGCCTTCGGAGAATGGCGAGCGATGAGCGCGGCAGCCCGCGGGCATGTTCTGCTCGACATCGCGACGATACTGGACGCCCATGCCGAGGAATTGGCGACGCTCGAAACCCTGGACAACGGAAAGCCGTTCACCGAGTCGATGTACGTCGACGTCGCGCTCGCGGCGCAGGTCTGGCGCTACTACGGTGGCTGGACGACGAAACTGACCGGGCAAACCGTGCCGGTCTCTCCTCCGGTCGGAGAGGCACTGGTTTATACTCGGCGGGAACCCCTCGGCGTCGTCGGCGCGATCGTGCCCTGGAATTTCCCGTTGCTCATCGCATCGTGGAAGGTGGCACCGGCGCTGGCGGCCGGAAACACCGTCGTCCTCAAGCCGTCCGAGTTCACCTCGTTGAGCGCCCTGCGGATGGTGGAGTTGGCACTCGAGGCTGGGCTGCCTCCCGGCGCGATGAACCTGGTCACCGGCTACGGGCCCGAGGCGGGACAGGCGCTGATCGATCACCCCGGCGTGGCCAAGATCTCGTTCACTGGTTCGACGGACACCGGCAGGCGCATCGTCACCGCGAGCGCGCCACACCTGAAGAAGCTGACGCTGGAACTGGGTGGGAAGTCGGCGAACATCGTCTTTCCGGACGCCGACCTTGCCGCCGCGGCACAAGGCGCGCTGACCGGGATCTTCATGAACCAAGGGCAGGTGTGCTGCGCCGGATCACGGCTGTTCGTGCATCGCGACGTTCACGACGAGCTGGTACAGGAGCTGGCTTCGGCGGCGAAAGCGATCCAACTGGGTCATGGACTGGCCGACGACACCGAGATGGGCCCGCTCATCTCGCCGAAACAGCTGGAGCGCGTGCAGGGGTATGTCGAGTCGGGGCTGCGCGAAGGCGCGACGCTGGTGTGCGGTGGTGACCGCCCGAATGGTGTACTGGCTAACGGCAATTTCCTGAGCCCGACCGTGTTCACCCAGGTCCGCGACGACATGTCCATCGCGGCTGAGGAAATCTTCGGGCCGGTGCTGTCGGTGCTGTCGTTTGACGACGAGAACGAGGCGGTTCGGCGTGCCAACGCGAGCGCCTACGGATTGGCCGCGGGCGTGTGGACCAACGACGTGAGGCGGGCCCACCGCGTCGCAGCGGAATTGGATGCGGGCACGGTATGGGTGAACATGTACAACATGATCGACCCCGCCGCGCCCTTCGGCGGTTTCAAGGCGTCCGGCTACGGACGCGATCTCGGCGAGGAAGCGTTGCTCGGCTACACACAGACGAAGTCTGTGTGGCTGAACCTCGACTGATCCCAAGAGCCAAGCAGAGGCTCACACCACAAGAAAGGAAATCGCAATGGGCGTGTTCAAGGACGAGGCGGAAGTTCACAAGTACATCGGAGGGGTCTTCGAGAAGGGGCTCGCCGATCCCAAGATCGGCCCAAAACTGTCGGGCTCAGGGGTGATCCTGCAGATCACGTACACCGATCCCGACGCGGTCGTCACGGTCGACATGCCGAACGGCAAAGTGTACGCGGGCGCCACCGATCTCAAGCCCGTTGTGGAACTGTTCATGACAGCCGACGACGGAAACCGGTTCTGGCTCGGCGAACTCAACCTCGCGACCGCGTTGGCGAAGGGCAAGGTCCGCGCTAAGGGACCGACTTCGAAGGTCCTGAAACTTGTGCCCGCCGCGAAGTCCCTGTTCCCGGCATATCGTGAGATGCTGGAAGCGGACGGTCGACAGGACCTGCTTTCGGCGTAACGGAGGTCACCATGCTCAGCACCATGCAGACAACACCGCTGACGGTGTCCTCGATCCTGCGGCACGTGGTGCAGAACCACGGCGATCGTGGAGTCCTCACGGCTACCGGTGACGGCGTCAGGCGGGTTTCCTACCGCGAACTGGGCGAGCGGTGTGGCAAGCTGGCGAACGCGTTGCGTCGCCTCGGTGTCGCCGACGACGACCGGGTCGCGACGTTCCAATGGAACAACCAGGAGCACCTGGAGGCCTATGCGGCGATCCCATCAATGGGCGCCGTGCTACACACCCTCAACATCCGGCTGTCGCCCGAACAGATTCGGTTCATCGCCACACACGCCGAAGACCGGGCGGTCATCGTTGACTCGTCGCTCATCCCACTGATGGCCAAGGTTCTCCCCAGCCTCGACACCGTGCGGTTCGTGCTCGTGACCGGAGAAGGTGACATCACCTCCTTGGCGGGATGCGGCAAGGAGGTGCTGCGTTACGAGGATGTGCTGGCTGGCGAGTCGTCCGAGTTTCCCTGGCTGGACGGTGACGAGAACGCGGCGGCGGCGATGTGCTACACCAGTGGCACGACCGGCGATCCCAAAGGCGTCGTGTACAGCCACCGGTCGATGTACCTACACTCGATGGCCGCGTGTTCCGGGAACGCATTCGGCATCGCGGAACCCGATCGAGTGCTTCCGGTGGTTCCGATGTTCCACGCCAACGCATGGGGCCTGCCTTACGCGGCGTTGATGGCTGGCGCGGACCTGCTGCTACCTGACCGATTCCTGCAAGCAGAACCTCTGGCGGACATCATCCAGGCGCAGCGCCCGACGCTTGCCGGCGCTGTGCCCACCATCTGGAATGACCTCTTGCATCATGTCGATCGAAACCCGGACATCGACCTCTCCTCGTTGCGCCTGGTCGCTTGCGGTGGTTCGGCGGTGCCGAGAGCGTTGATGGAGTCGTTCGAGCAGAGGTTCGGCGTCACGATCGTGCAGGCATGGGGCATGACCGAGACTTCGCCGCTTGGCGCAATCGCGACGCCCCCGGCCGCCGCCGAAGGGGAAGACCGAATGCGGTACCGGGCCACTCAAGGACGGCCAGTTTGCGGCGTCGAACTCAGGCTGGTGGACGACGACGACAGGGTGCTCCCGCGCGACGGCAAGGCGGTCGGCGAGTTGGAGGTGCGTGGTCCGTGGGTTACCGGGTCGTACTATCGTGTCGAAGCCGAGGACAGGTTCCACGACGGCTGGCTGCGAACCGGCGATGTCGGGAACATCAGCCCGGACGGGTTCCTCACCCTAACCGACCGGGCCAAGGACGTCATCAAGTCCGGTGGCGAGTGGATCTCCTCGGTTGAGCTGGAAAATCTGCTTATGGGCCATCCCGACGTCGTCGAGGCAGCGGTCATCGCCGTATCCGACCCCAAGTGGCAGGAGCGACCCCTTGCCGCCGTGGTGCTTCGAGACGGCACTGAGACGACTGCCGACCAGCTGCGGTCGTGGTTGGCCGACAAGGTTCCGAAGTGGTGGCTGCCGGAACGATGGGCATTCGTTGACCAGGTCCCGCGCACGAGCGTCGGCAAGTTCGACAAGAAGGCTCTACGCCGTATCCACTCGGATGGCAGGCTGGCGGTGAACGAAGTATACGAATAGCTTCGTTCGTCATCAGGAGCAGTGTCGATGGTTCCGGCTGCGGCTGGCGGAGCTCACCAACGATGAGGTGTGAGCTACCTGTCGGCATGTCACCGGGCATCGACCATGAGACCCCGACCGTGGCGCGAAGTAGCACCGAGGATTGATATCCAGTAGCGTCAACCCAAGCAGAGAGCCGAGTTACAGCCGCTCGCCCCGCACTGCCCGGGTGCGCCGCGCCGACATACGGAGGCGCGGCGCACGACCCTGGACCGCCCAGGTGTCCCCCACGACTGCGACACGTAACCCGACCTGAAGTATGACACGCGACAGCTCCTTCAGCGGGAACGGGGGCACAGCCACCGCTTGCTGGCTGCACCGCGATCTGCCAGGAGTGGCGCTCGACGTGGTGCGCGGTGTGGTCGCGTGGTGGTTGATCCGTCGAGCCGGTCCCGAGCGGACCAATAGTCATCGAACCAGTTCGCGACGTACCGGATGCCTTCGCTAATCCGTTCCTGGTTCCTGGCAACGCGGAATCCACATCAGACTCCCTTCCACGTCGGCGCGGAGTTCCGTAGCTGTCCCATGGCTTCACCGTCGCGTCGTACCGGGAACACGACGTGCCGTTCTCCGTCCAACGTCCGCACCCAGGTCGCTGTTCTCGGCCACCTCGGTGAGCGCGCGGACCGGGCTGACCGGTGCGTCGGTTCCGGCGAACAGCACGAGCCGGGTGTCCGGTCGCGGGTGGCGAATGTGCGGTGCAGCAGCGCGTGTAGCTCGTCGCCATGTCGCAGCTGGTTCCCCAGGCCTGGGAACCGCGTGTCGGCGAACGCAGGCTCGATGGTCGCGAGCACCGCGCGGGTCGGCGCCCAGAACCGCTCGTCGACGGCGCCGAGGGCGAGCCAGCGCCCCGTCGGCGGTCGCGGAGACATCGTTGGTGGGGTAGAGGTGGCGCCGGTCGTCCGCGCCGCGCTCCAGCGGTGGGCCGCCGCGCGCGGCGGCCCACGCGGTCATCACGTCGGTCATGCTCACGTCGAGGTGGCAGCCTAGGCTGGTATGGGGCCCGTTCGTACAGGGCCGACAAGATCGCGATGAGGCGAAGCACGACGAGCCGAGGTCGGCCATCGGCACGCCTCGGCGTGGTTCCTGGCTCCAGCGCCCGCTGAACGACAGTGTGCCGGATGCAGCGAGGTAGTTGATGTCGTGGCCGGGCAGTTGCTCGCCGCGGCTGCCGTAGCCGGAGATGGAGCGGTACACGATGCCGGGATTGATCTCGGCGACGCGTTCGTGCCGACGCCGAGCTCGTTCATCACGCCCGGTCGGAAGCCCTCGACGAGCACGTCGTGCTCCCGCGCCAAGTCGAGGAACTCGGCCTGGCCTGCCAGGGTCTTGAGGTCGATGACCACGCCGTGTTTGTTGCGGTTTGCCGCGGCGAATAGCTCACCGCGGATCAGCCGGCCGCCGTCCCTGCCCGGCGGCTCCACCTTGGTCACCTCGGCACCGAGGTCGCCGAGCACCTGCGCCGCCCACGGTCCCGGCAGCAGTTGGGATGCGCGTCGAACACTCGCACCCCGTCCAGTACGCCGCGCTTACCCATGCTTCTCCATAAGCACCACGCGGTTGACCAGTCCGGCCGCGGCCGCGGTAGGAGCCGGGAACCGTTCACCGAGCATCAGTAGTTCAGCCGCGCGGGTTGGGCCCAGACTGCGGGTGAGAAACCAGGCCAACCCGCCGTCGGGCGCCATCCCGCGTTGGGGGAACGGGGCCGCGGAGAAGGCGTCTTCGGCGGTGACGACGAGGTCACAGCAGCGCACCAGGCTCCAGGCGACGCCGACCGCGAAGCCCTCCACCGCGGCGATCGTGGGCATCGACAGGCGCGCCAGCCTGGTGAGGGCGCGGTCCCCGACAGACAACCTGGCGGATGGGGCGCCGATGCCTTCGCCTCGGGACGGGGAGGTTTCACGTCCCCGCCCGCCGAGAAACAGCCTGCGGCTCCGGTGAGCACCAGTGCGCGGATCGTGCTGTCCTCACTGACCTCCGACAGGGCCGCGTCCAGCTCCGCCCAGGTCTGCCAGCCGATCGCATGTTCCGCCGGCACCATTTGATCGACTAGCCCGAGACGCAACCCCTCTTCGGGGGTGACCGCCCTACCGGTGTAGAGCAACTCTAGCGTCGGGCCCTTACCGACGGCCTCTACCAGTCGCTGCGTGCCGCCCGCCCCGGGAAGCAGCCTCAACCGCACCTCGGGCAGGCCCAGCCGGGTCCCTTCGGCCACGAACCGCGGGTCGCAGGCCAGGGCCAGCTCCAGCCCGCCACCCACGGCCGGACCGTTGACCGCCGCGATCCTCGGCATCGGCAGCCGCTGCAAGTCGTCGAAACCGCGCTGGATCGCGCTGACGAACCTCGGAAACAATGAGTCATCGAGCCCGCGCAACATCTTGATGTCGGCGCCGGCGATGAACCTGGACCGGGTGCTGGTGATCACGACGGCACCGACGTCTCCCCGCCGCACAAGTGAGGTGGCCGCCCGGCTGAGCTGGTCCACGAGTTGCCGGTCGAGCGCGTTGGCGGGTGGCCGGTCGACAGTCAGGACCGCGACCGCCCGTTCGACCTTGACCCGAACGTAGCCGTTCTCCGTGGGCGTTCCCATCGTACTCACCGCCACGGGGAGAAGCCGGGGGCGCGCTTCTCCAGGAACGCCGATGCGCCCTCGGTCTGCTCACCCCAAGTCCAGAAGCCGGGGTTGACCTGGTCGAGGATCTTGAACCGGTCCTGCGCCTTGCGAACCGGTGCCAGGGAGTCGTCGAACGACTTCTTCACCAGCTTCAGTACCGTGGGGCTCAACGCCAGCAGTTCGTCGCACCAGCGCCGGACCTCGGTGTCGAGTTCATCCGCCGGTACGACCGAGTTGACCAAGCTCCACTGGAGAGCTTGCTGAGCGTCGTGGCGCCGACACAACATCCAGATCTCCTTGGCCCGTTTCATGCCGACGACGGACCAGAGGTGGCTGACGATCCATCCCTCGGCCGTGCTGGCCACGCGCGGCCCGTTCTGCCCGAACACTGACCGGTCCGAGGAGATCGTGAAGTCGCACATGTACGCCATGTAGTGTCCGCCCTGATCGCGTATCCGTCCACCCGGGCGATCACCGGTTTCAGGCAATCTCGCAACGCCTGGTACAGCCGTTCGCACCTCTCGTCGAAGGCGTCGGCTCCTGCCGCGGCGGAGATCGTCCGCGCGCTCTCGGTGGCGACGTCACCGCCGGCGGAGAAGGCTCGCTCTCCTGCGCCGGTCAACACGATCACGCCCACCTGGCCGTCCTCGGCGGCACGGGCGACCGCACGGTTCCACTGCGCATCTGCGTCCAGGGCGACGTCACGTTCGAGGGCTGACACACCGATCGCGCGAGCGTCGGCCGGCGCTCGCGCCATTCGCGCACCGCCGAACGACTCCACTGATCGTCCACTAAGGATCGCCATCGCGTCACGTTGATGAAGAGGTGACTCATGCACGCGTCAACCACCGAAATGCCGAATCTCGCCGCCTATGACGTCATCCTCGTCAACAGCAGCGGCGGCAAGGACTCACAAGCAATGCTCGACGAGGTCTGTACCCTCGCCGAGGCCGTGGGAGTCCTCGATCGCATCACCGTCCTGCACTGCGCGCTCGGTCACGTCGAGTGGCCCGGCACCAGCGAACTCGCCCGCAAACGAGCAAGGACTGCTCCTCGACCAAGTTCGTCGCCGCGGTCGCTGGCCTTCGGCCTCGGCTCGCTACTGCACTTCGGGCCAGAAGCGAGGCCCAGCAAGGAAACTCATTACGCAACTGGTCGCCGAGCTCGGCGATCTGGGCCGTCCGGGACTGTCCGAACAACGGTGGATCTGATCTTGGTCTGACACGCCGGGCGTGAGCTTGGCGGGAAGGATCGATCATGACCGAAACACTGGACCTCGTGACCGATGATGTGGATCAGCAGCGGCTGGCGGAGCAGCTGCTCGCGCAGGCCAAGGAACAGGGCGTCGACCTGGTGGGGCCGGACGGGCTGCTGAACCAACTGACGAAGAATGTGCTCGAAACCGCGCTGGACGCGGAGATGACCGAGCACCTGGGATACGACAAGCACGACCCGGCCGGCCGCGACAGCGGGAACTCCCGCAACGGCACCAGATCGAAAACGGTACTGACCGAGATCGGGCCGGTGGAGATCGAGGTGCCGCGCGACACCGACTCCTCGTTCGATCCGCAGATCGTGCGCAAGCGGCAACGCCGGTTGACCGGTGTCGATGAGATCGTGCTGTCGCTATCGGCGAAGGGCCTGACCACCGGTGAGATCGCCGCACACTTCGACGATGTCTACGGCGCGAAGGTTTCCAAAGACACCATCTCGCGGATCACCGACAAGGTCGTCGCGGAGATGACCGAGTGGGCAAACCGGCCACTGGACCGCGTGTATCCGGTGCTGTTCATCGACGCGATCCACGTCAAGATCCGCGACGGGCAGGTCACCAACCGGCCCATCTATGTCGCCATCGGCGTTACCGTCAACGGCGAACGTGACATCCTCGGCCTGTGGGCCGGAGACGGCGGCGAGGGCGCCAAGTTCTGGCTCAGCGTGTTGACCGAGATCAAGAACCGCGGCGTTGCCGATGTGTGCATCGCGGTCTGCGACGGGCTGAAAGGGCTGCCGGAGACCATCATCACGGTGTGGGAGCGGGCGGTCGTGCAGACGTGCGTCATCCACCTGATCCGCAACGTGCGCCGTGAGGCGCCTGTTATTTCGATCGGAGGTGAGAGACCTTCGACGCCGGGCCGTCGCAGCGGTTTGGTGAAGCTGAGGGCAGCCTGATCCGCGGAGTGGCGGGGAAGGGTGGAAGCGGCCCTGACAAAGCCGGGACGTGCCAGTACCGCCAGATGGTGCGGGCCCGGCGAGCGAGACGAGAAGGTGCACGTGAGAAACCAGCGGTGAAGCCTCGTTAGCAGGAACCGGCTCGAGCCTGGTGGATCTGGGCCGGGGCGTGGTGCGTGGTCCCCACTGTTTCGATGGGGCCTCCCGTCATGATCGAAGCCGTCGGTCGTGACAGTTCGGGATGAAGGTCTGCGGCGTAGTCCCGAGGGCCGCCGGGTATAGCTGGGCGCCTAACTCGTTGATCGGTAACAGGTGAACACGGGAACCGTCCCGGTCCTGCCTTGCGCGACCGTGTGTCCGATGCGGTGACGTGAGGCTGGGTCCGCTGCCGGCCGATCGGGCCGGGACGGGGCGGAGCCACCGTAGTAGTCCGAGGCCGGGAGAGCCGGTCACATGGCGAAGGGCGGCAGCGATGTGAGCGGGAAGGATGCTGTCATGCCGGAAGACGCACCGGTGAATATTGGTGCTCTGCTCGACCGCCCACTGGTGGTCCGGGAGCGGGTACTGGGGATTCAGACCAAACTGCACCGTTGGGCGACGGCCGACCGGGGCCGTCGCTTTGATGATCTGTTCAACCTCGTGGTGGACCCGGCGTTCCTCGTCATGGCGTGGACCCGAGTCCGGGAGAACAAGGGCGCCAAGACGGCCGGGATCGACGGGGCAACCGCGTGGTCGATCGAGAACAGCGAACGCGGCGTGGCCGGTTTCCTGACCGAACTGCGGTCCTCGGTGAAGAATCGTTCGTTCCGGCCAGCCCCGGTGCGCACCGCGCAGATCCCCAAGACGGGCGGCAAAATCCGCCGCCTGGGGATCCCAACGGTGCGCGACCGCGTCGTGCAGGCGTCCTTGAAACTGGTGTTGGAACCTATCCTGGAGGCCGATTTCGACCCGTGCAGCTACGGGTTCCGCCCGCAATGCCGATGCCAGGACGCCATCGAGGAGATCCGCTTTCACGCCGCACGCGGCTACGAGCAGGTCTTCGAGGTCGATATCGCCGCCTGCTTCGACGAAATCTCGCACCCGGCCCTGATGGACCGGCTGCGGACTCGTGTCGGAGACCGGCGTGTCCTGGCGCTGATCAAGGCGTTCCTGAAGGCGGGCCTGCTGGACGAGTTGCGTGACTTCCGGGACACCACCACCGGAACTCCTCAGGGCGGCATCCTCTCGCCGCTGCTGGCCAATCTCGCTTTGAGTGTTCTCGACGAGCATTTCCGCGCCCGGTGGGAGGCGATGGGCACCCAGATCCAACGCTGGCGAGCCACCCGGCGCGGGGCCGCGACCTACTGCCTGATCCGCTATGCGGACGACTTCGTGGTGATGGTCTTCGGCACCCGGCAGCACGCCGAGAACCTCTACGGGGAGATCGAAACGGTCCTGGACCAGGTCGGGTTGCGGCTGGCGCCCGACAAGACCCGGGTGACCGGCATCGACGAGGGCGTCGACTTTCTCGGGTTTCAAATCCAGCGACACCGGCAGAAAGGAAGCGACCGGCGGCTGATCTACACCTATCCGTCGAAGACGTCCCTGGCGACGATTCGACGCAAGGTCAGCGCAGCCACCGGCAGACAGACCACCAGCCTCCCCGCGGACAAGCTGTTCGTTCGTTTAGGACAGATAACCCGCGGCTGGGCCTTCTACTTCCGGCACGGCGCGTCCAGCCGGGCGTTCGGCGCTCTCGACCACCATCTGTGGTGGAGGGTCTGGCGCTGGCTGCGCAACAAGCATCCGAACCGGAACGCGCGGTGGATCATCCGCCGCTACTACGGCCCCGGCCAGTGGTGGCCCACCAGCAACGGCGTCCGGCTCTTCCAACCCGCAACGGTGAGCATCCAGCGTTACCGATTCCGGGGCGCGAAGATCCCGAACCTGTGGACGGCCCAGAAGGCATAACGGCACTCGCGGAGAGCCCGGTGCACGGAAACGGGCACGCCGGGTTCGGCGGGCGGCCCGCAAACGGACCGGTGGCAACACCGGCACCGCGCTGCGGGCCGACCCCACTCGTTCCGCTATGCCGGACGCCAACACCGGGATGCGATCGTGCGAGGTCTGAAG
>NZ_QEQT01000052.1:0-36334 GCF_003311655.1 Prauserella sp. PE36
GGGACTGTAATTTCGTTGGTGTAACTCCTGAGGTGAAGGAGACATCTGTGACTGATGGGACGGGCAACGGCGGCGAGGCGAAGGCTCCGGCGATGGCGGATGGAGTGGACGATCAGCTGGTGCAGCAGCTGGCGGATCGGGCGCGGGCCGAGGGTCTGCAGTTGACCGGTGAGGGCGGCCTGCTGGCGATGCTGACCAAGAAGGTGGTGGAGTCGGCGTTGGAAGGCGAGATGGACGACCATCTCGGCTATTCCAAGCATGACCCGGCCGGCCGCAACGGCGGGAACTCTCGCAACGGCCGGCGCGGCAAGAAGGTGCTGACCGAGGCCGGCCCGGTGGAGATCGCTACCCCGCGGGATCGCGACGGCAGTTTCGAGCCGCAACTGGTGGGCAAGGGCCAGCGCCGGCTGACCGGGCTGGATGATCTGGTGATCTCGTTGTCCGCCAAGGGGCTCACGCATGGTGAGATCGCCGCGCACCTGGCCGAGGTGTACGACGCCGAGGTGTCCAAGCAGACCATCACCACCATCACCGACCGCGTGATGGACGGCATGGCCGAGTGGCAGAACCGGCCGCTGGATGCGGTGTATCCGGTGGTGTTCATTGACTGTGTGAATGTCAAGATCCGTGAGGGCAACGTCGCGAACCGGCCGATCTATCTGGCGCTCGGCGTCACCGTGGAGGGCACCCGCGACATCCTCGGGCTGTGGGCTGGCGAACACGGCGACGGCGAGGGAGCCAAGTACTGGCTGCGGGTCCTCTCGGAGATCAAGAACCGCGGCACAGCCGACGTGTGTATCGTCGTGTGCGACGGACTCAAGGGCCTGCCCGAGGCCATCGAAACCGTGTGGCCGCAAGCGATCACCCAGACCTGCGTCGTCCACCTCCTGCGCAACAGCTTCCGCTACGCCTCCAAGCGGGACTGGGCGGCGATCGCGAAGGACCTCAAGCCCCTCTACACCGCGCCCAGCGAGTCGGCGGCACTGGACGCGCTGGCTGCCTTCGGTGACAAGTGGGAGGCCCGCTACCCGGCGATCATCAAGCTATGGGAGAACAGCTGGGCGGAGTTCGTGCCGTTTTTGCAGTTCGACGCCGAGATCCGCACCGTGGTGTGTACCACGAACGCCATCGAGTCGATCAACGCGCGGATCCGACGGGCGGTCAAGGCCCGTGGCCACTTCCCGACCGAGGCCGCCGCGCTCAAGTGCGTCTACCTAGCGTTGATGAGCCTCGATCCCACCGGCACTGGGCGCAAACGCTGGGTCGCCCGTTGGAAGGCGCCGTTGAACGCTTTCGAGCTCACCTTCCCCGGACGCCTGACCACGAACAAGAAGTAGAACCGACAAGATCAGTTACACCAGCTTCTTGACAGACCCCGGCTCGGCTCACCAACGACCCTGCCAAATGCGCAGGGCGCGGGATATGGAATAGGGATCGTCGAAGGGGTGCCCGTGGTGTGCGAGCACACGTCGCACAACATTCGGTACCCGCGAACGAAGCAGGAAAGATGGGGACCTGCTCGGCCTCACCCTCGTCGCCGCCGGAGAAGCGACATGAGTGAGTGCGGTCTGCTTGTGGACGAAGGGCTGTTCCGGGAAGCCACGAGCCAGTTCCCCAGCGGGTCACGATAGTCACCACCGTCGACGCGGCCGGCCGTCGCTGGGTTTCACCGCGAGCGCGTTCGCGGGCCCCGTCCGTCAGTCCCCGCTTGTTCTGGTATGCCTCGACAGGTCGGCCGACTGTCACTCCGCCTTCGGGCGCACCCACCGGTTCGCCGTCAGCATCCTAGGCCCGCGCCATACCGGCTTCGCCGTTCGGTTGCGACGAAAGGAGGGCGTACTTGGAACGCCCCGCCTTCAGAATGCGGTGGCGACGGTTGAGTGCGGGTCGAGGCGCGTTACCCGGGGCGGCGACCATACGATCCTGGTCGGCCGCATCCATCCAACACACTCACTCGGCCCGAGACACCAGTGGTCTACGCGCGGAGGAGATTTTCGACGCCCCGGTGTGACACGAGGAAGCGACGGCAGCTCGTGACGCGCACGGTACTCGGCGCAGACACTGCGGCCTGCCTTCATGGCCACGGTGCGACAAACTCTGGAATGTCTCTATTTTGGGCTGCGCCAGAAAACCTGAGATTTCCCTACTACTCTTGCTGGCTGATGACCGAGTCCGGCAGCTGGACTGATTTTGTCTGGAGATATTCCTCGAGGCCGGCGGGACCGAGTTCGCGGCCGATGCCGGACTTCTTGTAGCCACCGAATGGTGCGCGTGGGTTGTAGGGGGCGCCGTTGATGTCGAGCTGCCCGGTCTGTATCTGGCGGGCGAGGGCGATCGCGCGCCGGTGGTCCGCCGACCAGATGGCGCCGGAGAGCCCGTACATCGTGTCGTTGGCGATCCGGAGTGCCTCGTCGTCATCGCGGTAGCTCATGACGGCCAGTACTGGTCCGAAGACTTCCTGTTGTGCTAGTTCGGAGGCGCTGTGCACGTCGGCGAGCACGGTGGGGGCGATGAAGTAGCCGCGCTCGCGTGCGGGCTCGGGGCCGCCGGTGACGAGTCGGGCTCCGTCCGCGACGGCACGTTCGATGTACCCGCGGACGCGTGCTTGCTGGGTCTGTGAGGCCAGCGGGCCGAGTCTGGTCGCTGGGTCGAACGGGTCTCCGACGGTGTAGCGTTGTGCGGCCTGGCGGGCGAGCAGGAGCGCCTCGTCGTAGCGTGATTCGGGCACGAGCATCCGGGTCCATGCCGCGCAGGTCTGGCCGGAGTTGAGGAATGCGTTGCCCACGCCGACTTTGACGGCGGTGTCGAGGTCGGCGTCGTCGAGGATGATGTTGGCGGACTTTCCGCCGAGTTCGAGGCATACCTTCTTGATGGTGTCCGCGGCGATCGAGGCGACGCGCCTGCCGGTCGCCGTCGAACCGGTGAAGGAGACGAGGTCGACTCCGGGATGACCGGCTACCGCCTCGCCGACCTCTGGTCCATATCCCGTCACCAGGTTCAGGACTCCCGGCGGTAGGCCAGCCTCGTGTGCCGCCTCCACGAACTGGTACACCGACAGGGGCGCCACCTCGCTTGGCTTGAGGACGACGGTGCATCCCGCCGCGACAGCCGGCAGCACTTTCGCGACCACCTGATACAGCGGGTAGTTCCACGGTGTGATGGCCCCGACCACCCCGTAGGGCTCCCGGATCACCAATGAGTTGCCGACCTGCTCTTCGAAGTTCGTTTCCTCGAGCAGGTCCCGATAGCTGCTGGCGATCGCCATGGGCACGGCGGTCTGCACACCGCGCTGCACCTTCAGTGGCGCGCCGATCTCCTGTCCGATGGTGGTGGCGATGTCCGGCAGTCGGGGCTCCAGTGCCGCGACCAGCCGGGCCACCCGGTCTCGGCACTCGGCCATGGACACACCGGGATCGAACGCGTTCCGCGCCGCTGTCACCGCACGGTCGACGTCGTCGACGGTTCCGGCCGGCACGTGTCCGATGACCTGCTCGGTGGCCGGGTTGACCACGGCGATGCGGTCTGTCCCGCTGGGTTGCACCCATTGCCCGCCGATGTAGTGCTGTGTTCTGTCGTGCTGGTCCAATGCTGCGGCCTTCCCGGTCGATGGTCGTTGCTGTGGTCTCACATCACGATGCTGGCGCGCACGACCTTGCGGCTGTCCGCTGCGGCGAACGCCGCGTTGATGTCTTCCAGGGGAAACGTCGTGGTGGCGAACTGGTCCAGCGGGAGCCGGTGCTGGTTGGCCGCGAGAAAGGAGAGCGCTTGGCTCAGCGCTGTGGGTTCGTACAGCGAGACGCCGATGATGCTCTTGTTCGCGGTGACCAGCCGGGATGGGTCGGCTGCGTAGGTTTGTCCCATGTTGATGTTGCCGACTTCCAGGTACCGGCCGCTCTGGGCGAGCATCTTCAGGCCTTCCGGCACCACGGCCGGGGTGCCGACCACCTCTACCACCACGTCCGCGCCGCCGTCGGTCAACTTGCGCGCCCGCCGGATACGATCCGCCGGATCGGGATGATCAGCGAGGCTGATCACCTCGTCAGCTCCGAATGCGCGGGCCAGTTCCAACCGCTCGGGGACCGCGTCGACCACGATGACCTGCGCGGCCCCGCGGGCGCGGGCAACCGCCGTCGCGAACAGCCCGAGCCCGCCGGCCCCCTGTATGATGACGCGTTCGCCAAAGCTCAGGTCGGCTCGCTCCAGTCCGTAGATCATCTGCGACAGCGCACAGTTGACCCCCGACACCACTTCGTCAGGCAGCGTGTCCGGCACGGTGTAGAGCACCGCGCCGGCGGGGAGCAGAAAGTAGTCACCGTAGCCACCAACGAAGTAGGGTGGTCTGCTGGCGTCGCCGAGCATGGCCATCGTCAGCTTCTGACAGGACACGCGCCGTCCCGCCAGGCAGCTCCGACACCGGTGGCAGGGAAAGAAGTAGGGGAAAACCACCCGTGTGCCCGTCTGCACCGGCGCGCCGTTGGAGTCCTCGGTGACTCGTTCGCCGGTTGCGGCCACCGAACCGACCATCTCGTGGCCGAGCACGGTTGGTAGCGTCCCGCCGAGCCCGCGGGTGACGAACGAACCGTGCCAGGCGTGCAGGTCTGAGCCGCAGATGTTGGCTCGGTGTACCTTCACCAGCACTTCGTCCGGTCCAATCGACGGTAGCGCGACGCGCCGCAGCTCAAATGGCTGCTCGGGTGCGTTGAATTGCGCGATCCGGCCCTCGAACATGTATTCTTCCTTTCTCGCCAGGCCTGTTGCGGGGCCCGCGGAACAGGCGACAGGCCTACTGGCGGCGCGGTCCCGCGGTGAGTCGCAAGGGTTCCGTTTCGCTACACGCCGGGTCCTGGTGAGGAGTCGTTTCTGGGAGCGGTAGTCGGCGGCGGCTGGTGGCCGTGGTACGGCGTGACCGGCGTCGCGGTGGGGTCGAGCGTTCCCGCGGCGATGGCGGCTTCCTGGTGGGCGATCTCCGCTTCCAGAGCTCGATTGTCCCCGCGAGCGCGTGCGGCCAGTGAGCGTGCCGCTGTCGGGAGGAGCGTGCAAGCACCGGGGATGCTTGGTCCGTGCTGGCAGCTTGTGCCGCCAGGCTGCCGGGCGACGTCGGTTGAGGGTGTACCGCGCAACAGCGCACCTCCGAACCGGCGGCGTGCTGGGCGCGCGCACCGCACGCAGCTGGTGGCCGCGGGGATTGGGTGTTCCACCCATGCTTCGTGTCGTGCACGGCACGACGTGCACGAGTATTCGACGAGAACAGCCATGGTGTCAGTCGTAGCAAGCGGGTGCGTGCTTGAGCGTCGCCCAGTCCTCGGGATCGTGGGAGATCCACACCGTGGCATCGTGCGCCCTCGCGAGCTGCTTGAGGCGACGGATCGAGCGGACCGCCTGCAAGGTGTTGTAGTCCGACGGCATCGGAAGGTCTTCGGTGAGGGCCTGGCGGAGGTGGACGGTGTCACCGGTGAGCAGGAACGTCTGGTTGGGCAGCCGCACCAGCACGCTAGTGTTGCCGGGGGTGTGACCTGGCATGCGGTGGATGACGATGCTGCCGTCGCCGAACAGGTCATGATCCGTCGAGAGCTGGTTCCATTTCCAGTCACGCGTCGTGTCGAAATCCGCGGTCCGGAAGAAGGGTTTGGCCGCGGGCAACGGCCAGTACGAGTAGGGCAGGTCGCCTTCACCGATGTACAGCTGAGCGTCGGGGAAGAGCCGGATGCCGCCGGCATGGTCGAAATGCGCGTGCGAGACGATCACGTGATCGATGGCCGAGGGCTTGTAGCCAAGCGCCTCGAGTTTCCGGTCCACACGGTCCTCCGGTCCGTAGGCGAGTCCGACGACGTCCGCGAGGTCGCCGTAGACGGCGTGCGGGTCCTTGGCCGCCTCAAACGCGATGCCGGTGTCGAACAGGACCAGCCCCCGGTCGTGTTCGATGAGAAAGGACGGTACCGGAATGGTGACCTGCCCCTGCCCGTTGACGATCATGATGCCGGTGTCGAGTGTGAATTCCGCCCCCGGCAAAGCCCACATCCGGTTGGCTGTTCCCGTGTTCATGTCGTTTCTCCTTGGTGTCGTCTTGACTTGGTTTCGCGTCAGGGGGTCTTGTCCGTGCTGTGGTTGTTTCCGGCGGCAATTTGTTGACGGAGCAGCTTCTTGTCGAATTTTCCGACTCCGGTCTTGGGTACCTCGTCGACGAACACGAAGCGGTCCGGCAACCAGAACTTGGGGAACTTCTCACGGAGGAATTCGGTGAGATCGTCGGACGCCACCGGCGAGTTGGTGGCGACGATGGCGATCGGTCGCTCCAGCCAGACCGGATCCGGTGCGGCTACCACCGCGGCTTCCCGGACTTCCGGATGCCCCATGAGTGCGTTCTCCAAATCGACTGACGAGATCCATTCGCCACCGCTTTTGATCAGGTCTTTGACGCGATCGACCAGCGACAGGTAGCCGTTCTGGTCGATGACGCCGACGTCGCCGGTGTGGAACCAGCCACCAGCGAAGCTGTCCTGGGAACGTGTGTCGTGGTAGTAGGCGCGGGCCACCCAGGGGGAGCGCGCGAGGATCTCCCCGGCGTGTTTGCCATCCCAGGGCAGCTCTTCGCCGTGGTCGTCGACCAGCTTGATCTCCACGAGCGGCATCGGCTGGCCTTGGGTGCCGAGCAGGCGGAACTTCCCCTCGTCGTCGAGGTCGGTGAACTGGCTTGTGAGGGTGGTGAAGGTGAGCAGCGGCGACGCCTCGGTCATGCCCCAGCCCTGGCACACGTGCACGCCGTGTGCTTGCTGCCACCACCGTATCTCGCCGATCGGGGGCGCCTGGCCGCCCAGCCACAAGGTGTGCAGCGAGTCGAGAACGTAGGATTGCCGTCCGGATTCGAGTTCCTGGCGCATGAGCATGCCGACCGTCACCGCGGCGACGCAGACACTGACTCGGGCGTGCTCGATGATCTCCAGGTAGTGGTGCGGTCGTGGCTGCGTTCCCGGCAACGCCAGCGATGCTCCTTGCAGGGCGCAGGCGTACGGCATGCCCCACGAGTTGACGTGGGACATAGGCGTCACCAGGAGATAGGTCTCCCGCTCGGCGACGCCGATCGATCCCTGCAGGCACAGGATCAGGGCGTGCAGCACGGTGCTGCGGTGGCTGTACACCACGCCCTTGGGTTCCCCGGTGGTGCCCGACGTGTAGCACATTCCGGCTGGGCTGTCCTCGTCAACATCGGGGAACTCGATCTCCTCGTCGGCGTCGGCGAGCAACTCCTCGTACCCGTAGACCGGTCCCAGCGCGGTCGTCGGCGGCGGGCCATCCCCGAACACGACCACTGCTTTCACATTGGTGAGCCGGTCGCGGATCTGTTCCAGCATCGGCAGCTGTTCAGGACTGACCAGGAGCACGCTGTCCCCGGCGTGTTCGATGACGTACCCGATCTGGTCCGGGGATAGCCGGATGTTGATGGTGTGCAGCACCACGCCCATGCAGGGCACCGCGAAGTAGGCTTCGTAGTGCTGGTCGGTGTTCCAGCCCAACGTGCCCACCCGGTCACCGGTGCGTACGCCGAGCCGGTTCAGCGCGTCAGCCAGCCGCCGAACTCGCTTCCCGAATTCGGCGTAGGTATAGCGGCGGTAGCCGTCGTCGCGCCGCGTGATGATCTGTTTGTGCCCGAAGAGCCGTTCCGCGCGCCACAACAGCGTCTTCAGTTGCAGCGGCCGGTCCATCATGAGACTGTCCACGCTGCTCTCCCTTCGAACTCGGTGCCGGGTGTACCGGCTTTCCGCCTCGCTGTCAGGCGGAAAGCCGGGCGAAGTCCCGGGCGTAGTAGACAAGGGGGGTGTGATCGCGCAGCCGCACGTTGACCGCTTCGCCGATGAGGATCACGTGATCACCGGCCGGGTGGCGGGCCTGCGTCCGGCACACCAGGGAGGCCACCGCCTCTGGCAACACCGGCAGACCGTCGGCGTCCGTGTCGAATTCGCCACCGGCGAACTTGTCCGCTCCCTTGGTGGCAAACCGTTTCGCCAGGGGAGCATGCTCTTCGCCGAGGATATTGACCACCCACTTGCTTGAGGTGCGGAAGGCACGGTAGCTGTCGGCGGAGACGGCCAGACAGGCCAGCACCAGCGGCGGTTCCGCGGATACGGAGCAGAAGGCGCTCGCGGTGAATCCCCACCGCGCTCCGCAGTGGTCGGTCGTGGTCACGATGGTGACTCCGCTGGGGAACCGGGACATCGCATCGCGAAACTGCGCCGCGAACGTCTCATGCGCCGGAGGGCCCTGTTGGCCGCGTGCGGTGGTCTCGGTCATGGCTGCGACTGCTCCCGGGCGGTTGTCGGCGTGCCGCCGACCGGATCCAGCCGGTGTCCCAGCCGGTCTCGTTTGGTCATCAGATAGGCGGCGTTGTGCTCACCGGCCGTGACGATGAGCGGTACGCGCGACGCGATCGTGATGTCGTAGCCCGAAAGCCCCGAGTATTTGGCCGGATTGTTGGTCATCAGGCGAATCGAGTGGACGCCGAGGTCGGCCAGGATCTGAGCCCCCACACCGTACTCGCGGCTGTCCACCGGCAGGCCAAGGGCCAGGTTCGCGTCGACGGTGTCCAATCCCTGGTCCTGCAGGGTGTAGGCACGGAGCTTGTGCCCGAGCCCGATGCCGCGGCCTTCCTGACCTCGCAGGTACACCAGGACACCGCTGCCTGCCTCGGCGATTTCGCGCAACGCCTGGCGTAGTTGCTCCCCGCAGTCGCAACGCGCGGAACCCAGGACGTCGCCAGTGAGGCACTCGGAGTGCACGCGGACGAGGACCTCGTCGCGGTTCGCGCCGTCCCCCGCCACGAGGGCGAGGTGCTCGGTGCCGTCGAGCAGGGAGGTGTAGCAGAACGCGTCGAAGGTGCCGTAGGGTGTCGGCAACGGTGCCTGCGATGTGCGTTCGACGAGGCGCTCGGTGCGCTGACGGTAGCGGATCAGATCCGCGATGGTGAGCACGGTGAGCCCGTGACGTCGGGCGAAGGCGGCCAGCTGTGGCCTGCGGGCCACCGTGCCGTCGTCGTTGACGATCTCAGCGAGCACGCTGGCGGGTCGCTTCCCGGCCAGCCGCGCCAAGTCTACTGCGGCCTCGGTGTGCCCAGCCCGTTTGAGCACGCCGCCGGGCCGAGCGCGAAGCGGGAAAACATGGCCGGGCCGGGTGAAGTCGTGCGGACCGGCCGCCGGGTCGCTCAGTGCCCGGATTGTCGACGCTCGGTCTGCGGCGGAAATGCCAGTGGTGGTGCCCTCGCGCAGATCCACCGAGACGGTGAACGCGGTGCCACGGGGATCGTCGCCCATGGCCACCATCGGTTCCAGGCGGAGTTGGTCCAGCCGTTGCCCGTCCATGGCCACACAGGCGAGGCCGCTCGTGTGGCGCACCAGGAAGGCTATCTGTGCACTGGTGACGGTTTCCGCCGCGATGATCAGATCACCCTCGTTCTCGCGATCCTCATCGTCGATCACGACGACGAACTCGCCCCGGGCGAAGGCGGCCACCGCCGCGCGCACCGCCGTGTCGGCCTCGTCGGTGTTCTGGGAGCCGGACACCTGGATCGGCCGCGCGGACCGCTCGTGACATTGCATCTGTCGCATTCGTCGACACCGTTTCACTCTGGGAGTTTGGGCTCGGATCGTTTGACACCTGTTTTCCGCTTGGCGCGCAGCGCCGCCAACGTCGCGGCCGAGTCCTCCGTGGATTGCACGACGGCCATGTGTGAGGCGATCATGTTCAAGTGCGTTCGCGCGTCCAGGTGCAACGACTCGTATGTCGCACGCTTGATGAAGCCGACCGCCACCGGGGGCAGTGCCGCGAGGCGGGCGGCCAGCTCGTAGGTGCGGGTGAGCAATTCGCCGTCGGGGTAGCAGTGGTTGGCGAGTCCGATTCGCTCCGCCCTCGGGCCGTCTACCACGTCGCCGGTGAGCAGGAGTTCGAGTGCGCGGGCAACGCCGACCAGCCGGGGAAGCCACAGGCAGCCACCATCGCCTGGGATGAGGCCCGCGTGAATGTAGCCTTCGCTCAACCGGGCCGACTCGCCGACCAGACGGATGTCGCACATCAGCGCCATGTCCAGACCGGCGCCCACCGCGGTCCCCTGTACCGCCGCGATCACCGGTTTGTCCAGGTCCTCCAGGGCGCGTGCCACCCGGTGTACCTCGTCGGTGAGCATCCGCCGACGCGACAGCGGCGCCGGATCCACGGAGGTCAACTCGTCGAGGTCGATACCGGAGCAGAACGCGCCGCCTGCACCGCGCACCACGACCGCCCGCACCTGATCGTCCTTGGCCGCCTCGTGCAGCGCGTCCGCCCAGTGACGCACCATCTGAAGGGTGAAGGCGTTCTTCCGCTCGGGGCGGTTGAGCAGAATGGTGGCGACCGCGTCAGCCCGGGAGTACTCCAGGTCAGCCATTTGCGCGCACCTCCGCCGGGTCGGTCACAAGCGTCCACAGATCTGGTGCGGCGCAGGCAGCCGCGCCGAGTTCCCGCTCCCAGAACCGCTCATTGCCGAACTCGTCGCGCCATGACCACAAGCGGGTGGTGATCAGCCGCAACGGATGCTCGTCGGTGAAGCCAAGCGCGCCGTGTACCTGATGGGCCAGTCGCGCCACCACGCCCGCGGCACGACCGGCCTGCGCCTTGGCCGCTGCCGTGAGGATCCAGTCCGGTTGCTGACCAGCTGTGGCGGCCGACATCGCGACCGTGGTGCTGGCCGCCGCCTCCTCAGCCATCGCCGCGAGGTGATGGCTGACGGCCTGGAACCGGGAAATCGGGCGGCCGAACTGCTCCCGCTGCCCGGCGTAGGTGATCGTCGAATCGAGTGCGGCTTCCATGGCCCCGCTGAGCAGCAGTGCCCGGCCAAGCGCACCGCGAACCCGAAATGCCCTGCCGGAGATCGTGGCGTCCACTTCGGTGACGTCCTCGCCCGGCACGAAAGTGTCCTGCAGCAGCAAAGTATCCCGGGGCTCTCCGGCCAGGTTACGGCCACGTTCCCACGCTTCCCTCGGCGAGTCCAGGATCGCCACCAGCGGCTCGGCACGGTCAAGCAGCACCGCGACCCGCTCGGCCAGGTGGCCGTAGGGAACCCTGGACAGTTTCCCCGTCAACCGGTACCCCCCGGGGCATCGGTCGACTGCCATGTCCGTGGTCGCCGACGCGGTCAGCGGACCGGTCGGAACCGTCCGGCTGGCCGCGGCCAGTAGCCACCCTGCCAACAGCGCCGTCTCCGCCAATGGCACCGGCACCGCGGCGCGTCCGATCTCGTGCACCACGACGGCGGCCTCGGCCAGCCCCGCCCCGGCCCCACCAGAGGACTCGGGCACCGGCAGCACGGTGAACTCCGCCTTTGTCAAGGAGTCCCATACCTCGTCAGCCCACCCGCCTGAGTACCGGGCCGCGGCCTCCGGCGTCCACTCCGAGCAGATCTGAGCCGCGGTCGCCGCGATCGCGTGCAACTCCTCGTTCATGCGCGCTCCAACGCCTTGGCGACGACCCCGCGCAGCACCTCGTTGGTGCCACCGCGCAGGGTGTATCCGGGGGAATGAAGCAGACCGCGAACAAGGTGGCCGGTGAACGTGCCCAGCGCCGCGTCCGGATCCGGCATCTCGTCGGCGAGCATCCGCGCCCGCTCGGCCACCTCCTGTTCGAACCGGGTGCCCAGATCCTTGACCAGCGCGGCGGCCACGTCGGCGGGTTTGCCCGCCGCGAGCATTCCGGCGACAGACAACGACAACTGCCGCAGGGTGAGCAGGCGGGACGTGAGCGCGCCGATCTCGGCGACCGCCGCCGGGTCTCGGTCCGCGCGTCGGCGTACCTCGGAGACGAGCGCGGCGAGCAGGGGGAAGGTGGTGAGCAGGCGTTCCGGTCCGCTGCGTTCATAACCCAGCTCAGAGGTGACCTGGCCCCAACCGCTGCCGATCTCACCCAGCACGTACCGATCCGGGACGAACACTCCGTCCAGCTGTACCTCGTTGAACTCGTGCTCACCGGTGAGCAGCCGGACCGGCCGTACGGTGACACCCTCGGCACGCAGGTTCACGATGAACTGGCTCAGCCCGGCGTGCCGATCTCCGGTATCCGGTGCGCTTCTGGCGAGCACGAAGAACCACTGCGCCCGATGTGCTCCGCTGGTCCACACCTTCGTCCCGGTCAGCCGCCAACCGCCAGCCACTCGGACCGCTCGTGTCCGCACGGAAGCCAGGTCGGAGCCGCTGTCAGGTTCGCTCATGCCGATGGCGAAGTAACAGCGTCCCGCCGCGATCTCAGGCAGGAACTCCGCCCGCTGCTGTTCGCTGCCGTAGCGCAGCAGCGAGGGCGCTGTCTGGCGGTCAGCGATCCAGTGCGCCGCCACCGGGGCCCCCACGGCGAGGAGCTCTTCAAGTACCACCTGCCGATCCAGCACCGTCCGTCCCTGCCCGCCGTACCGGCGCGGAATGGTCATGCCAATCCACCCGTGCTCGGCCAGCCGCCGGGAGAACGGCTCGTCCCAGCCGGTCAACCAGGAGTCACATTGTGGGGTGAACGCACCTCGCCGGATCTCGGAATCGAGAAACGTACGTACTTCGGCCCGGAGCGGTTCCAGACCGGGCGGAACCCGCACCACATCTATCGGTAGAACGCGGCTGCTCATCAGTGCCTCCTGTTGTGACAGAGGGATCCGCCGCCGCGGCCGGTCGGCGAGGGGAATGGTCCGGCCGCGGCGGTCACGTGCCTCACAGCCAGTTCGGAGCGATCTCGGAGGCCCACAGCTCGATGCTGCGCATCTGCACGTCGTGCGGCACCGGGCCGGGGTATTGCCACTGCAGCAGATACTCGGGGTCGTGCTGCGACACCAACTTCTCGATCTGGCGGTTGATGTCGTCAGGCGTACCGACGAACTCGAAACCACGCTCACACAGGGTGTCGTAGTCGGCCCCGATCTGGCCGGTCTCGCCGGGATTCCGCATCACCTCGGCAAAGCCCATCGGCCCGAACCAGTTTGGGAAGATGAAACCATTACCGCGTCGGGCCCAGTAATGGGCCTCATCGGCGTCTCGTGACACCAGCACGTCGCGGAAGATGCCCACCCCCTCCCCGCGCTTGAGCGCTCCGCGACCCGCCGCCTCGGCCTCCTCCTGATACACGTCCAGCAACCGAGAAATGACCTCGTCATTGGTGTTCATCACGATCGGGACGATGCCCTCGCGGGCGCAGAACCGGAAGGACTCCTCGCTGAAGCTGAACGGCTGGAACACCTGCGGCCACGGCTTCTGGTACGGCTTCGGGGCGATACCGACCTCGGTGATCACGCCCTGATCGTCCTGGCCACCGCCAAAATTATTCACCGCTTCGTGATTGAAATCGATTCCCGGCGGCGGAACCTGCCAGTTCTCGGTTTTCAGAGACGTCGTGCGCTCGCTCCACAGCGCCTTCATGATCTCCCAGTGCTCGTTGAACCGCTTGCGGTTGGCCACATCGCGTTCCGACTTGTCGGAGGACGTGGCGCCGACGTGGTACGTCTGCCCGAGCACGTCCGCCCACCGCTTCTGATACCCCCTGGCGATCCCGACGAAGGAGCGTCCGCGCGTCATCTGGTCGAGCATCGCGAGGTCCTCGGCCAGCCGAATCGGATTCTGGAACGGCAGCACGTTCGCCATCTGCCCGACCTTGATCCGCTGTGTCTGCATCGCGATGTACAGATCGAGCAGGATCGGGTTGTTCGACTCCTCGAAGCCTTCGATGTGGAAATGGTGCTCCGTAAACGCGACGCCCCAGTACCCGAGATCGTCAGCCAGTTGCGCCTGCTTGGTGATCTGGAAGAGCATGTTCTGGTAGTTCTTGTCGTTGACCCCAGCGAAGCCCTTCTTCATCTGGTCATAACTGCCCACGGCCGGCAGGTAGAACAAAATCTCCTTCATAAGACTTACTCCTCACATCGGTTAACTGGTCAAGCCCGGCTTCGGTAGACCACGAAAGGGTTCCCGCTGGGGTCCCGCAATACCGCCCGAATCTCGTGCGCCCCCTCAACCGGCCCGGACAACACCGTCGCACCGGCCGCCAGCAGTCGGGACACCGCAACCGAGACGTCGTCGCTCCGGAACACCGGCAACGCCGACTCCGGCACCGGATGGTCAGCCGGAGTCGCCAAGGCGAGCTTTATCGACCCGGCGGAGAGTTCGGCATAGTCGTCCCGATCCCGCATCCGGACACCGAGCCCCAACCCATCTCGATAAAAGGCCAATGAACTTTCCAAATCGGACGCGGGGAGCAGGATAGACCGCAAATCACACTTCGAATCAGCCACAAACACTCCATTCGTCCGATCTCGCGAGTTTGGCCGAGGTTTCACCTGTGGAAACAGATTGTTACCCGCCACGCGGACGAGCACGCCGTATCAATGTGAGACGACGACCCTGCCTCGCGTCTGGCCGAGGGATCGACCGCGCGTTTTCGCAGCGTGTCGGGCACATGATGGCCGAAGGTTCAGGTCAACGACTTCTGGGCGGAGCCCACTCAAGCCGCGTCAAGCAAAGGTGACCTGTGTCTCAAAGTGAGACAATCGGGCCAACGGGATTCCGCGCTACTCTGGTTGGACCATCACGTCACACCCCCGTGGACGATGGAGTGCAGGCAATGGAGCCCACCTCAGTCACACTCGGTGGCCGTGCCTCAGGCGGGACGGCCACACCTGAGGCACGCCGCGAGTCCCCACAGCTGTCCGTACGTGCCGAGATCGCGCTGTCATGGCGCCGGTCCGCAGCCTGCGGAATAGCCCCTGACAAGAAGGCTGAACTACCCTACGATCCGGACTTCGACAGTGACAGCCGACTGCTGAAGGCGGCCACGCCGGTGGTAGAACGTCTCGCCAGTTCCCTGGCCGACACCTCCACCAGCATCCTGCTCGCCGACCGGCAGGCGAGGATCGTGCGGCGCTGGGTTGGCGAGAAGCCGCTGTACAGTGCATTGGACAACGCATACGCGGCCCCCGGGTTCGCCTTCGCGGAGGAGTACGCCGGCACTAACGGGTTAGGCACAGTCCTGGAGGAAGCTCGAACGGTCGCGGTTCGCGGCGAAGAACACTACGCGGACTTCCTACGCCACCTGTCGTGCGTTGGGGTCCCCATCCACAACCCGGTCACCCGAGCCGTCGAGGGAGTTCTCGACATCACCTGCCTCGCTGACGACTACAACCCGCTCATCCCCGCTCTGCTCTCCGAATCGGTACAGCACATCGAAACCCGGTTGAGCCACCTGTCGTCCCCCGCCGACGTCGCCCTCGTCGAGGCGTTCACCCGTGCCCGCCGTCTGCATCGAGGCGCCATACTCGGCCTCAACCCGAACATGATCCTCACCAACCCCATCGCCAGCGGCAATCTCACACCCCAAGACCAGGCGGTACTCTGGGACGCGTCCACACAGTTGGCTCGTACCCAGCGCTCCGAAGTAAGCGTGGACCTCACGCACGGGCGGTACCGTGTCCGGTGCCAATCCGTCACGACCGCCTCCCACGACCCCGCTGGGGTCGTGGTGTACCTCGATCCGATCCGGCCTCGCCACCTCAGCACGGGCTACCGCCCATCCGCGACGCCCACCGGCACCGGCTGCACACCTCCAGCGGGACGCAGCCCACAGTGGCGCCGCGTCACCACGCGAATCCAGGAACTGGCTCAGCTCCCCGATCCGGTAGCGATCACCGGCGAACCGGGCACAGGCAAGCTCTACCTGGCCAAGTACCTGCACGAACTGTCCAGCCCCGCCCGGGGACTGCGCGTTTTCAACGCCGCCGACCCCACCGAGACCGCACCCAAGGACCTGATCATCCGGACCAACGATACCCTTGGGCAAGGCGACAACGTCATCGTACGGCGAATCGAATACCTTCCGACACAGGCGCAGGCGCAGCTGCGGGCCCTCGCGGCGACGAGCCCCCATCCCGCCTCCGCATCGACAACCGGACGACTCATCGTCACCGCCCAAACCACGACCCACACCCATGAGCGGCTCGAACAAGCCCTCGCATCCTACCCGCACCACCTGTGGGTGCCGCCGCTGGCCCAGCACATCGAGGACATCGCCGACCTGACGTCGGTCCTGCTCACGGAACTCGCCGGCCAACCCACCGCACACTGCAGCCTGCCAACGCTACAAGCCCTGATGCGTAGCCCATGGCCGGGCAACATCGCCGAGTTACGAGACGCCCTTGCCGCCGCACTCAACGCCAGCCATGGCCAGGAGATCCAACCGCACCACCTACCGACCTGGGTGCTCAAACGTGCACACCAACGACAATTATCCGTAATGGAGCAGTCGGAGCGCGAACTGATCATCGAAACACTAGCCAGCGTCGGGAACAACCGGACACAAGCGGCGAGAATCTTGGGCATCGGCCGCGCCACCCTGTACCGCAAGATCCGTACCCTCGGCGTCTCCACCGCCCAGGAACTCCAGATGGGGCTATCTGATCAACTTATCGGACAGTCCCACTGCCAGGTGTCGCGAGACCGTCGAGGACCAGCTCGCTGATCGCGGCGGAGAAGCGCGCTGCGTCGACGGATGGATCGGCGGACGGCCGCGCTGAGGCCAGCGACGGTGCTGGCTCCGAAGACGCTCAAGGACACGGCGCCCGGATCGGCACCCTGGCTGGGGCCCGTCGGAGACACCGTCGAGCAGGAGCTCTACCGGCACCCGGCCGTCCGTGAAGTGGCCGTCGTCGGCGTCCCCGACGTCCACTGGGGCGAGACGCCAGTGGCCACCGTGGCGCTCCAGAACGCCGCCGAGACGACGGCCGAGGAGCTCATCGCGTACGCCCGGGAGCGGCTTGCCCACTTCAAGTGCCCTACCCGGGTCGAGTTCGTGGCCGAGTTGCACCGCACAGCGCCGGCAAGGTTCTCTAGACGGTGCTACGTCAGCAGCAGGGCGCAGACGAACACGCAGTACGCCGCTGAGCTCAGTTCAGACTGCTCCCGTCGTGCCAATCCGGCGCAGGTCACGATTCGAGGGAGAGGAACCGGACCGCGACCTCTGAGATCTTGCGTGCTGTCGCGGTTCGGTCCCATCTGGGCAGGGCCAGGTGACTGACTGTCAGGCGGACCATGGTGTCGGCCGCGTCGATGACGTCGTTTTCGGGAAGACTCGGGTAACTCTCCGCGACCCATCCGGCCAGGGTGTCGGAGGCGAGGTCGAGGAGTCGCGCGGAAGTTGTGAGCAGTGGGAGCATCCCCGTGGACGCTTGGCTCCCCCCATTCAGGTCGCGGTTGGAGATGAGCACCGCCTTGAGCAGGGGGCTACGCCCCGCCTCGTCCAAGGTGTAGTCGACGGCTGCAGCGATGCCGCGCTTCGCATCGCCGACGTGCGCCTCCAGCGCCCCCTGGATGCCCTCCAGGAAGCGTGAGGCTTCCCGAAGCACGACGGCTTCTCCGAGGCCGGCCTTGTCACCGAACTCCTTGTAGAGAGCTGCCCGCGACACCCCGGCTCGGTCCGCCACCTCCCCCATGCGCACCCGGTCCCAGCCGCGGTCGATGATCAAGTCGTGGGCAGCCTCGAGGACAGCCGAGCGCATGTGCTCCCTGAACCGTTCACGCATGGAGTGTGCCCGCATGAAAGACAGGGTAGCGATCTCTGTCTCGCTACCGACTCCCGTCACCGATCTGGACAAGATCAAGCTACCGTGCGTGGTCGTCTGCAACCCTGGTCGTGACGCTGTACGACTGGACAAGGCCCCGCGAGTATCCCGCACCAACTGCCGTGGTCGTCGGCAACTCTCGGAGGTCCTCGACTCGAATGGCACCGGGTCCCCGACCAGTAGCGTGATCGGACGACGACGGCCCAACACCACCCTCCGTTCGTAGGCTGGCACGATCGTCTGCACGCCCCACTGTGCAACAGGAGTCAATGGAGCTGACGTCTCGTCTCCAGCGCGATGCGAACAGTACCCGATCCTTGAGCGGCATCAGACTTCCCTCCGGCCGCTTCGTGATCGATCCTTTCGGGTAGACGACGAGGGCGCGCGATCCACGGCTTCGACCGCAGCGCGGAGCCCAGCTCGGCTGTTGGAACGATCGACCTCGACGTGGCCGGCCGGCCGAAACCACCAGCCGACAGCTCTGCTCTGAAACGGGCTCGTCTTTGCTATGACCGGGGGTCCGGCCCTCTGGTCCAGGATCATCTCCGCCGGGAACAACGGATCGGTTCGGGAGACAGGGCTGACCGCCGGCACCGCACCTCCCGTCTCGGCGAGGCGTCCCGTGCCGCGCCAGTCCACTCTCCTGGCCACCAGCAGCAGCGGTTTGCGAACGAGCAACACCAGCCACCATGCAGGACCGCGTGCGTCTCTGGGGACGTGCCTCACGTCTGCAACCGACGCGATTCACGGACGCCCAGGATGTTAGACAGAAGCCCCATCGCCGTCCACGCTGTCGACATCCAAGTCATCCTTGTTCGCCGCACTGGGCGGTGCCTCGGTGGTGACCACGGTCAGCGGTCGGCCCCCTTCGTCACACCGCAACCTCTGCTGTCAGGGCGGCCATATCGACTGCGGTCCCCTGGCCGAGCATGCGCTTGGTGGTCATGAAGTCCCGGGGACGGTTGACACAGTCAGCGGCTATCAGCTCGCCCTTCCGGAGGTAGTAGCAGGTGAAATCGCGGTCGGCGGTCGGGTCACCGCTCAGGACGATGTCGTCATAGCCCGTGTTGAGTCCCGCGATCTGGAGCTTGAGGTCATACTGATCCGACCAGAACCACGGGAGCGCCGTGACCTCCTTGTCCGTTCCACAGATGGTCGCCGCTGCCACCTTCGCCTGCTCCACCGCGCTCGGCACCGACTCCAGGCGGATCCGTCGGCCGTAGCGTGGCATGTCCTGCGAGGCGCAGTCCCCGGCGGCCACAATGGTGGGATCATTGCTGCGCGCGTGCGCGTCGATCAAGATCCCGTCGTCCACCGCCAGGCCGGCTGCCTCGGCCAGTTCCGTGGTCGGCTCGATACCGACCCCGATGATCACGAGATCGGCTGCCATAAGCTCGCCGCTCGCCAGGACCGCCTCGCGGACGCGGTGGTCACCGACCAGCGCCTCGACCGATGCGCTCGTCCGCACGTCGACTCCCTCATGTTGGTGGACGCGCGTGAAGAATGCCGACACCTCAGGAGCGGTCACCCGCTCGAGGACACGGTCTGCGGCCTCCAGCACGGTGACGTCAAGACCCAGCGCGCGCAACGACGCGGCGGTCTCCAGGCCGATGTAGCCACCACCGACGATGACGGCACGCCGTCCGGGGATGGCGTCCTCGCGGATCCGCTGCACATCAGATGACCGACGTAGGTAGTGCACCCCATCGAGCTGGGTGCCGGCGGCGCGCAGGCGTCGTGGGCGTGCGCCGGTGCAGAGAGCCAGGGCGTCATAGGACAGTCTGTCCCCCGTGCTGAGCAGGACCTGGCGAGCCGAACGATCGATCTCCTCCACGCAGGCGTCCAGGCACTCGATGCCCTGCTTGAGGTAGAAGTCCTGGGAGCGAATGGCCAACTCCGTCAGCGAGCACTTGCCAGCGAGGTAAGCCTTCGACAGAGGAGGTCGCTGGTAGGGCAGCACCGACTCGTCACCGACCAGCACGATCTCACCGGACCAGCCCTCCTGGCGGAGGCTGGTGACCAGCTGCGCCCCGGCATGACTGGCACCCACCACCACCGCGCGCGCTGAGCTCATCCGGCGCCCTTGGGGGTGAGCTCGACCATCAGCTTGCTGATGCCCCGAACGAAGTTGGACTGGACGTATTCCGGCTCCCCGACTACATCGATCCTCTCGAAGCGCGGGAGGATCTCCTCCCAGAGGATCCGCAGCTGCAGCTCGGCCAACCGGTTGCCCATGCACCGGTGCACGCCGAACCCGAAAGCGATGTGGTTGCGGGCGTTGGGCCGGTCGATGATCAACTCGTCCGGTCGCTCGAACACAGTCTCATCGCGGTTGCCGGACGCATACCACATCACCACCTTATCACCCTTACGGATGAACTGGCCGTTGAGCACGGTGTCGGTCTTGGCGATCCGGCGCATGTAGGCAAGCGGAGTCTGCCAGCGGATGATCTCTGAGACCATGTTCGGGATCAGGTCCGGATTGGCCTTGAGCTTCTCGAACTGGTCGGGGAACTGGTTCAGCGCGAGAACGCCACCACTCATCGAGTTGCGCGTTGTGTCGTTGCCCCCGACGATGAGCAGGATCAGGTTGCCGGCGAACTCCATGGGACGCTTGATCAGATCCTTGGTGCTCTCATTACTCTGCAGCATGGTGATGAGGTCGAACCCGGGCTCTTCACCGGCCGCGAGGCGGGCGGCCTTGTCATGCCACAATGTGCTGAGTCCACGCGCCATGCCCACCATGCCGCGGAACAGCTCGTCGTTGTCGGAGGGGCCTCCGTTGGCCTGCTCCATCGAGGTGGCCAGGTTTGACCACTCGACGAGCTTGTGCCGCTGCTCGAAGGGGAAGTCCAGTAGCGTCGCCAACATGCGGGCGGTGAGCTCGATCGACACGGTGCTCACCCAGTCGAAGGGTTCGTTGACGGGCAGGTTGTCCAGGACGTCCCTGACGCGCTCGCGAATGAGGCCCTCCATCTCGCGGAGGTTCTTCGGAGCCACCACCCCTTGGACGGCGCGGCGCTGAACGTCGTGCTTGGGCGGGTCCATGGCAATAAACATCGCGATGTCCATGAACCGCGGCGGCGCCCCGATGACAATGAGAGGTTCCGCGGAGAAGACCTCGTGGTTCTTGTCCACCGCAATGATGTCGGCGTGACGCGTGACCGACCAGAACGGTCCGAAGGGACTGTGAGGCTGGTAGTGGACCGGGGCCTCGTCGCGTAGGCGCTTGAAGTAGGAGGCCCAGCGCCCCTGCCGGTAGAGGAACGGGTTGCTGAGGTCGATGTCTTCGAGCGCGACTTCTTCGACCGGCGGGATCGGGCGTTCGACGAACATCTTCTGCCCGTTCGTGCGGGTCAGCCAGCGTCGGCCCTTGTCGTAGAGGTGTGCGGCCTGGACCTGTCGATCCAGCGGGATGGCGGCCTCGACCTTCCTCTTGACTGCTTCAGGGATCTTCATCTCGTCGACACCTCCTGCTACATCTGGAATTCGGGCAGTTGCACGGTCAGGCCATCCCATGACTCGGAGGCCTTGATCTGGCAGGACAGCCGAGACGTCGCCTGTCGCTCGGGGTTCATCGACAGCATCTCCTCTTCCACCGGACCGGACGGGCCGACCTTGTCGGCCCAGGCAGGATCCACGATCACGTGGCAGGTGCCGCAGGCGGCCTCTCCGCCGCAGTCGCCATCGATGCCCGGAATGGCGTTGTTCGTCGCGACTTGCATCAGCGAGCAGCCCTCCTCGAGGGGCGCCTCGTGCTTCTCCCCGTCGTGCGACACGAAAGTAACGACTGCCATCGACAACTACCCCACTCTTGACCACAAGACGGACACTTCCTTCATGATTGTCGTCGGCGTCCGACAAGGCCATGTCGAAGCCGCGCCATCCTGTTGTGAGTTCGGATCACGTGAGGATCGCCATGTGGAGAGACGAGCCAGGCGTCCCATCTCTTGTGTTCGTGCAACTGCTGAGCAGTTCAGCGATCGATCAGAACGCCGTGGAGGAGTTTCGCGCCATCATGGCGCGCGAGGGAACCGGCGAGCTGACTCTGATTCAGACCCAAGCGCAAGCACCGCTGCGGTGGTTTCGCGAGGTCTATCCCGAACTCGACGCCGAGCAGGCGACCCGGCTGGGGATCGCCTGCGCGGAACAGGCCCAGCTCACGTCCTTCGGGCCGATGAGCGTGCCGCTGGTCAGCGCAGGAACCGTCGCCGAGGTCGTGCAGCTGCTGACCTATCTTCCGGTTATCACCAAGGCCGTCACCACCCAGTTCGATCGCCAGCCGGAGGACCTGACGATTCGGCTGTCCGGGAACGCAGGAGAACCCGACCTGGACTGTCTAGTCGTCACCTACTGCGGCCTGGCCCTCATGCGGTTGATCGACCTGCTGGTCGGCGACACGTCGGAGGTGACCATGCATAGTCGCTGGCCGGAGCCGAGCGTCCTGTCTCGAGAGGCATGGCCAGGGGGTCGGCTCGTCTTCGACGCCCCCTTGTCCTACCTGCATATCCCTGCACGGACGCTGCACACGGCCTGCCGCTTCCCCGACCCACTCGCCTACGAAGTCGCCATAACTGACCTCCAGCAGGCGCTCGAACGTCGGGCTGGCCCCCAGGACTTCACCCGCAGAGTGCGGGAGCTGTTGGACGACAGGCCAGGGGTGAAGACGATCCAGTCAGTCGCGGATGAGTTCTCGATCTCCTCGAGCACCCTGAAACGCCGCCTCGCCGCGGAGGGAACCAGCTTCCGCGAACTCCTCCAGAAGTCCCTGCTCGACCGTGCCCGGATACGGCTGCTCGACCGATCCACGTCGGTCAGTGAGGTCGCCGCCGAACTCGGCTACAGCGACGTCACCAACTTCTCGCACGCCTTCAAAGCATGGACCGGCTCCTCACCGAGCCACTTCCGACGCGCCCACCAGCACCCTTGAGCACGGCTCCCAGCGCAGCCTCTCGGCAGGACCGCGGCTGGGGCGCCGTCCGAAATTTGTTTGACAGACCCTCGGAGGCCGTCCATCAGTCACCCGGCTGACCAACCTTCCTGGAGACTTCGCCCGATCCGGGCCGGTTCTCGTGGTCGGTGAGATGCGCGTCGGGGTCGACCGAGGTTTCGAATGCGGTGGCGAGGTCCTCGGCGGAGGTGTGTCCGTGGGTCTGTCGCAGCGGGGTTTCGCGTAGGAAGAGCAGGGTGACGAACCCGAGCAGCGCGAACGGTACGGCGGCGAGGAAGGTGGTTTGCAGCGCCTCGGCGAACCCGGTGGTGACTGCGAGATGGATGGGCTCGGGCAGCGCCGCGATCTGTTCGGGGCTGCCCTGGGTGGCAGTCCCGGCGGGCATCTGGTCGGCGGTGACCCCGGCCGCCTTGAGCTGCGCGGGGATGGTGTCGCGGAGGCGGTGGGTGAGCAGTGCGCCGAAGACTGCGACTCCCATCGCGCCGCCGAGGGAGCGGAAGAAGGTGGCTCCGGAGGTCGCGACGCCGAGGTCGGCGTGGGGCACGGCGTTCTGGGTCGCCAGCACGAGGACCTGCATCACCATGCCGATGCCTGCGCCGGTGATGAACATGAACACCCCGGCCAGCCACAGCGAGGTGTCCACCGACATCCGGCTCATCAGCGTCAGCCCCAGGACGGCGACCAACAGGCCGACGACGGGGTAGATCTTGTAGCGGCCGGTGTGGGTGATCATGCGTCCGGAGGCGATGGACGTGGCCAGCAGGCCGACCATCAGGGGAAGCGTCAGCAGGCCGGATGCGGTGGGTGACTCGCCTTTGACGATCTGCAGGTACTGCGGGAGGAAGATGATGGCGCCGAACATGGCGACCCCGACCGCGAAACCGGCCAGGCTGGTGATGACGAAGGTGTGGTTGGCGAACAGTCGCGGGGGCATGATCGGTTCGACCGCCCGGCGCTCCTGCCAGACGGTGAGCGCGAGCATGAGCACCGCCACCGCGGTCAGCCCGTAGGTCCAGCCCGAGTTCCAGGCGAACTCCTTGCCGCCGAGCGAGAGCATCAACAGCAGGGCGCTGATCCCGGCGACGATGAAGAAGGCCCCCAACCAGTCGATGGCATGCCTGCGGCGCGGGAACGGCAGCTTCAGCACACGTTCGGTCACCGCCAGGGCCGCGATGCCGATGGGGATTCCGACCCAGAAGGTCCACCGCCACGAGAGGTGCTCGACCAGGAAGCCACCGAGCAGTGGCCCGGCGACGGTGGCCAGGCCGAAGACCGAGCCGATGTAGCCCTGGTAGCGGCCGCGTTCGCGGGGGCTGACGACGTCGCCGATGATCGCCTGGGACAGTGCCATCAGCCCACCAACGCCGATTCCCATCACGGCCCGGAATCCGACGAGTTGCCCCATGTTCTGGGCGAACCCCGAGGCCAGGGAGGAGACCAGGAAGATCCCGATCGCGGACTGGAACATGATCTTGCGGCCGTACAGGTCCGACAGCTTGCCCCAGATCGGTGTGGAGGCGGTCGAGGTCAACAAGGTGGCCGAGACGACCCAGGCCAGCTGGTCCTGGCCGCCGAGCTCACCGACGATGGTGGGCAGCGCCGTGGCCACGATCGTCTGGGACAGGGCGGCGACCAGCATCCCCATCATGAGCCCCACCAGGACGGTGAGGATCTGCCGGTGCGTCAGCCCCGGCATCACCTGTTCGCCGGGTGCCCCAGGGGCACCGGCTTCGGGGGAAGACGGCGTGCTCATCGCTGGCTCCGTTCTGTGCTGTTCGGGTCCGAGGCCAGATGCTTGTCGAGGCCGGCGTTGAACGCGGCGAGCAGGGAAGCGAAGTTCGCCAGGTCCTCGGGCGACCACGACTGCAGCAGCTTCCGGACGACACCGCGTCGTTCCGCCCGGGTCGTGGTCAGGACGTCTCGGCCGCGCTCGGTGAGTCGCAGTCGGAAGGCGCGTCGGTCCTCGGTGTCGGCTTCCCGCGTGATCAGGCCGGCCTGCTCCAGGGAGGCGACCTGCCGGCTGATCGTCGAGGCGTCCAGGTGGAAGTGTGCTGCCAGCGCACTGGGCCGCAGTGGGCCGGTGTCATGGAGCCACGCAAGGATGCCGTAGGCGGCCCTCTCCACGACCTGCTCGGTCGGGCCCCCGCGCAGATGCACCTTCTGGGCGCGCCGCACCAACAAAGTCAGCTCCTGCTCGATGGACTCCACCGAGACCAGGTCGGCCTTCGACCCAAGCGGTTGCATGTACCAACCATAACCGGTGGAGGGACAGCGAGCGCACCAGCCCGCCATTCTCGCGTGGCCAGAGCCGGGGCGAGGCCGGGAGAAGCACGGCCACCAGATCGTCCTGGCTTGCCGAGGTCAGATTGTCGAGGCCGACAGCGTGGCGAGCCAGGGCGGGGCCCGGAATCTGCGATATCGCGAGCGCGGCGCGCTGGTGTGTGCCCGGCGCCGACCAGGTCGAAGACCGTGCCAACTATCAGACCGGTTTCGTGGCCCAAGTCGGGCCACATTCCGCACACGAATGGCAACGATGGTGGCTGCCTGTCACCCGCAGGGCGTTCAAGCGACTACCTCGTCCACCACGGGAAACCCAGCAGGCCGGACGGCACTCAAACCCGCCTCGTCCACGGATCCTGCAGGCGCAGGAAACGAGCACCTCAACCCCACGCGCCTCAGCGGCTTGCTTGAGCCGGATGCCGCGACGAGTGGCACCTCCGATTCTCAGGGGGCCTCCGACCTCGCCGTCCGCTGCGAAGCCCGTCGTGCCGTCACGCCAGCGGCCCGCCGTCGCCGGACGGCTGCCTGGGAGCAACTGCGCCGAGGCCAGCATCGATGTGCACATTGGGCAATTTTGCTCATTGGGCAGAGGTGGGCATACTGAGGGCGTGGATCGTGGGTTGCGGGACCTCAAGCGCGAGGCGACGAGAGAGGCGCTGGCCAAGGCGGCGTTCGAGCTGACCCGTGAGCGCGGCTTGTCGGGGTTTGTCACCGCGGACGTGGTGGAGCGGGCGGGGTACTCGCGGCGGACCTTCGGCAACCACTTCTCCTGCAAGGAGGAGGCGGTCGCTTCGGTCGCGTTCGGTGGTGTCGACGACGCCAGCGCGATCCTGGCCGGCCTTCCCGCTGACCTGCCGCTGCTCGACGTCCTGTTGGCTGTGATGAAGACGCAGTTCACCACGGACGCGTTGGTGAGGATGCGCGAGCTGATGGCGATGGCGCGGCGGTACCCGACCCTGGAGCCCCACGTGCTGGGCGTTCAGCAACGCATGCGCCATACCGCGCAGGAACTCTTGGGCTCGGTGGCGGGGGACCGGTACCCCACCGTCTACGTGCCGCTGTTGTTCGGTGCCGTGTACGGCGCCGTGATGGCCGCTCTAGAGGGAACCCTTGATGTGGACCTCGGCGGCGAGTACGACCCCAGCCCCGCGTCGATGGACTACAGCTCGTTCCTCGACATCACTTTCGACTACCTGCGCCACGGCTTCTAGACCTTCTAGACACCGCCCCTCTTTGCCCTCAAGGAGCACCAGTCCCTCATGTCCACTTTCTTGTACCGGCTCGGACGAACGGCGTTCGGCAGGCCGTGGCTGTTCATTGCGGGCTGGCTCGCCGCCCTCGCAGTGGTCGTCGGTGCGGTCGCCATCAACGGGGTGAGCGTCAGCTCGGAGATGAAGATCGAGGGCACCGAGGCCCAGACTGTGCTCGACCGCGTAGCCGATGAGCTCCCCGCCGCCTCGGGAGGGCAGGCCAGTGTGGTCTTCACCGCGCCCGACGGTGAGCGCCTCGACACGGCGGAGCGACTCGCGGTGATCAGCGGCACCGTCAGCGACGTCTATGACCTCGACAAGGTCGTCAATCCCCTTGACCTCGCCACGGGTACCTCGGAGGAGGGCACCCCAGGCACGCCCGAGGAGAAGGCACCGGGCACTCCGCCAGCCGGGCCGGACCACGGGCAGGCGCCTCCCTACCAGCCGCTGCTGGTGGACGGGGCACCGGTGCCCGGCGTGCTCGTGTCCTCGGACGGGCAGGTCGCGCTGTTCCAGTTCCAGTTTACGGTCGCCTCCACCTCATTGACACCTGAGGACGTCAGCTCGGTGGTCGAGGTGGTGGAGCGTGCCGAGCAGGGTACGGGGATCACCGTTCTCCCGAGCGACTCGCTCAAGGCCATCGAGATCCCGGTCGGTGTTGGCGAAGTGATCGGTCTCGCCGTCGCCGCCCTGGTGCTGGTGCTCACCCTGGGCTCGCTGATCGCGGCCGGCCTGCCCCTGATCACCGCGCTGGTCGGCATCGGCATCGGCGTGGGCGGCGCGTACGCGCTCTCCACGGCCGTCGAGATGAACTCCGCCACGCCCGTGCTCGGTCTCATGGTCGGCCTCGCCGTCGGCATCGACTACGCCCTATTCGTTGTCAACCGGCAGCGACGGCTGATTCTCGATCAGGGACTCACCGCACAGGAGGCAGCAGGCAGAGCTGTCGGCACCGCAGGCAGCGCGGTCTTCTTCGCCGGCCTGACCGTCCTCATCGCGCTGACCGCGCTGACCGTCATCGACATCGCGATGCTCTCCACGATGGCCCTGGTCGCGGCGTCCACGGTGGCCCTGGCCGTGCTCATCGCCCTGACCCTGCTGCCCGCGCTGTTAGGGCTGGTCGGGGAGCGGATCTGCTCGGACAAGGCCCGAGCCCGACGCTACGCCAAGGCGGACGCGGAGTCCCACAGCGTCGCTGACCACTGGGTCAAGGGTGTCATCAGGTTCCGGTGGCCCGTCATCGGCGGCGTGGTCGCGATCCTGGGCGTGATGGCGATCCCCGCGGCCAGCATGAACCTGGGCATCCCAACTGGTGCGACCGCGAACCAGGACACCGCCGCCCGACAGAGCTACGAGGCGGTCTCCCAAGGCTTCGGTGAGGGATTCAACGGCCCGCTCCTGGTCACCGCGGAGCCCACCGGCACCGCAGGCCGCGTCACACCCGAGCTGACCGCGAAACTGGCCGACGAGTTCCAACACCGAGACGACATCGTGCTGGCCGCACCCGTCGGCGTCAACGAGGCCGGCGACCTGGCCGTGTTCAGCGTCATCCCCACCTCCGGCCCCAGCGACGAGGCCACCAGCGATCTTGTGAAGTCGCTGCGCGAGCCCAGCAACGCGATCGCCCAGAGCAACCAGGTGCGGCTGGGCGTGACCGGGTTCACCGCCATCGGCATCGACATGTCCGACAAACTCGCCGATGTCCTTCCGCTCTACCTCGGCATCATCATCGTCCTCTCCGTCCTGATCCTGATGCTCGTCTTCCGCTCCGTGGTCGTCCCGATCAAGGCCACAGCCGGCTTCCTGCTCAGCATCCTGGCCACCTTCGGTGCCACCACCGCCGTCTTCCAGTGGGGCTGGCTCAGCGGCCTCTTCGGGTTCGACACCGGCGGCCCACTCATGAGCTTCATGCCGATCATCGTGACCGGCATCCTCTACGGACTCGCCATGGACTACGAGGTCTTCCTGGTCTCCTCGATGCGCGAGGCACACATCCACGGCCAGCCGGCCCGACACAGCGTCGTCCATGGGTTCGACCAGGCCAGCCGGGTCGTCGTCGCGGCCGCCATCATCATGGTCGCGGTGTTCTCCGGCTTCATCTTCAGCCACGACATCATGATCAAGCAGATCGGCTTCGCTCTCGCCGCTGGCATCCTCATCGACGCTTTCGTCGTCCGGCTGACCCTCGTCCCGGCGCTCATGGCCCTCTTCGGCGAACGAGCATGGTGGCTGCCCCGCTGGCTCGACCGCCTGCTGCCGGACCTTGACGTCGAGGGCGACAAGCTGCTGACCATGCTCAACCAGCAGGCCGAGGCCACCGACCGACACCACATCGAGGTCCGCGACTGAACGAGCCCCCCGGAAGCATCCGGAGCCGAACCACCGGGGGCACGTTCAGCAGCCCCACCACGTCGACCCCGTCTGCCCGCACGGCCGAACGCGGTCGACCATCACCGCCGGTGTCTCGGTCACCGAGGATCCAGCCGGTGATCAGACCAGCGCTCCAGCATTCCCTCCAGCTCGTTGCGCAGGAACGCGATGAACGTCGTCGCCTCGGCTAATCGGTGGCCTTCACCGCCGGGAGCGCCGAGCTCGACCGTGGCGCTCTCCAGCGTGGACTGCCACTGCTTGAGAACCGGGATCCAGGGGCCACGACCATGCCCCAGACGTTGCCGTCACAGACCCGGTAGAGCTCCGCCCTCTTCCCGGGTTGGCGTTCCTTGACCACCATCCGCGTCGCGGTGAGATGGCGCACCGCCCCCGAGATCGCGGCCGGACTGACCCGAAGCCCTTCCGCGAGCGCGGCGGAGGTGTAGCGTTCGGCGTCGTCGGCGAGCATGTAGGCGAACACCCTGGCCGACATCCGTGGGACCCCGCCTCGTTCAGGATCAGGGCGATGCGCTCCACCACCCGGAGCAGCCCCTCGCCCTCGTCCTGCCAGCGGCTCGCCATCATCTGCTCACCATCCATCCAGCCAGGCCCACCCGGTACGACCTGCGGGGATGCTGCCCGCAGCCGCTGCAGCCTGCGGGCCACTGACACGTTCCTCACAGGACTCGGCCCGGCGTCGATGTCGCCTCACAGCCCGGACGCTCCAGCCGCCCCCGATCCGTTTGGCCGCCACCGAGCCGTGGTTGGCACCGACGTCCCGCCGGGCACAGGTTCGAACTCGTCGGCCCCCAGCGGCCGGTGTTGGGGCTGCAGTCAGAGATCGAACTGCGAACCGTAGACTCAGGAGGCGTCCGGGCCATCGGAGTCTGTTTCAAGGTCGGCACCACCCCCTCCAAGTTCGGGACCGTCCGGCCCGAGCTGGCCGGTCGTCAAGGTGTACTGGATCGCATTTGCGCAGGTAGTCCTCAAGATCGCCCAACCCGCGGGCGATGTCCTGACGCAGCCTGCGTTCGGCAAAGAACCGGAGGCGGGGCGGAGGATGTTCGCGAACCCACTCCATATACATGAACTGCCCCATGCACCAGCATGCACCGAACGCGACGCTGGCAGCCACCAGCATCCACCACGCGACTGCCAACACATCCCACAGCGCGTTGCCCAGCTGTTGCCATGCCAGCCCGTACGGATCCCGGTACCTCAATTTCACCCACCTCCACCCTGGTGGCCGAACCGAGCATCACGATCACCCTGTACCCAGCGGTAGAGTTCACCGTACGCTGAAATACTCAGGAGGAAAAGGGGGAGCCGTGCGGCCGGCCAGCGCCACTACCTCGGAGCGGGTCTGTCAAACGAGCCGCGAAGCGGGCGACGAACTGGCCGAGCAGCTTCTCCGCCCGATCTAGCCGGAAACCGAGTCCGCGGCGGACACCCAGATAGTCGGCGAGGGCTGGACGCAATGCGCTCATGCCGTACCGTCCGAAGCAGGCCAGTGACGGGCGACCGGACGCAGGGCCGCCACGTCGACCTTCGTGTAGAGCGTGGTCGTGATCGGATCACGATGACGCAGCACCTGGCCGATCTCGGCCAGCGAAGCGCCTGCGGTCAGCATTGCGGTGGCCGCGCTGTGACGACGTTGCCCGCCTGGGCTGGCCGGTTGCCTGACGGCCGCACCTACAACACCTGCCCGTCAGCAGGAATCTGCCGCCACGTCTGCTACGCCCGACACGGAACCTACTTGTGGCCGACTGTGCGCGCCAAGCACCAGGCGAACCTGATATTCGTGCTGGACGATCCGGCCGGGTGGGAGCAGGCGATGCTCGCCGAACTGGCCGCACCGAAGTTCCGCGGCCGGTTCGTGCGGGTGCACGACTCGGGCGACTTCTTTTCCGACGACTACACCCGCAGCTGGCTGCGCATCATGCGCTCTGCTCCTGACGTGACCTTTTACGCCTATACCAAGGAGATCCACCGCTTCCGGCGACTCGTCGAGCCGGACCCGCCCGAGAACTTCTTATGGGTCTACTCCTACGGCGGCACGCAAGACGGCCGGATCGACGCCGCGACGGACCGGGTGGCCGATGTGTTCGCGGACGAGCAGGCCATCGCCGAAGCCGGATGGTCCTCGCAAGAAGCGTCCGACCTGCTGGCGGTGCTAGGTCCTCGCTTGGTGGGCGTGCCATCAAACCGCATTCCCCATTTCCTGCGGCGCTTGCAGGGTCGTCGGTTCTCGCAGTGGCAGGCCGAAGTCGACGCCGAGCGCGAGGCCCGCCGGGGCACCGGCCGCGTCCGTTCGATCACCAGCGCGCCGTCATTGCGCCGCCGCGACGGCCGCCGGACCGACACGCACGCCGCCTAGCTCGCGGCTCGCTGTCCCGCCTTCAGTTCCTCATATCGGGAGGTTATTACTTGTGTTTCCGCTCAGTTCGCCCGTGGACAGCCCGCTCGGCGGGCTGCTCACCGATCCCTGGGGCACGATCCGTGCGCTGCTCACTACGGCCTGGTCTTGGATGCAGGCCTGGGGTCCGATCGCCGCACTCGCACTGCTGATCACCATTACGGCGCTGTGGGCGCTGCGACGCTGGTGGTCCAACCGTTGCCAGGACGCCCTGCACGACAACGCTCGCATCGTGACGATCCTGGCCCCGCCCACGGTCGACCCGGAGGGCGCGCCAGCAGTATGGTCGAACCTCGTCGGACTTCTGCGTCCCATGTGGACTCGGCTCGCGCAGGGGCAGCCCCATCTGGCATGGGAGTACGTGTTCGGCCACGACGGCGTACAGATCCGGCTGTGGGTGCCGGGCACAGTACCGCCGGGCATGGTCGAGCGTGCCGTCGAAGCGGCCTGGCCCGGATCGCACACCACCACCGAGCCGGCAGCGGCTCCGCTGCCCACCAGGGCCGACGGTGGCCGGCGCCGACTGGTCACCGGGGGTGTACTGCGGCTGGCTCGCTCGGAAGCCCTGCCGATCCGCAGCGATTTCGACGTGGACCCTATCCGGGCGCTGCTCGGTGCTCCGGTCGGTCTGGGCGTGTATGACGGGGCGTGTGTGCAGGTGCTCGCGCGACCAGTGACTGGTCGGCGGGTCAAGCAGGCGCGCCGCGCGGCACCTGCACGCCGGGCGCTCCACCCGGCCGGTGGGCCGACTCCTGGACGCGATCACGCCGGGTCCCACGCCGACGGCGGTGAGCCGCGCCGGTGAGCCGAAGCTCGACCCGCAAACGTCGTTGGAGTACCAGGCGCAGAACCGCGCCATCGTCGGCAAGCAGCGCGGCTCGCAGTGGGAGACCGTGATTCGGTACGCAGTTGCCACGACCGTGCCCGCCGAGACGCCGCCCGAACAGATCACACGGGTGCGCGACCAGTTGCGGGGCCGGGCACATGCGATCGCGAGTGCGTTTTCCGGCTACACCGAGCACAACCACTACCAGCGCCGCCGGCTGCGCAACCCGCTGACGGCCATGGCGCGGCGGCGGTTGCGGCGCGGCGACCTGCTGTCGGTGCCGGAGCTGGCCGCGCTGGCGCACCTGCCCACCGACGAGGCTCTGCCCGGCCTCGCGCGAGCGAGAGCAAAGGCCGTGCCACCCCGCCGAATACGCCCACCGAGGGTGAGCTGATCCGGCCCATCGGGGTTTCCGATACCGGGCACACCCGCCCGGTCGGGCTCCAGGTCTCCGACGCCCGGCACCACGTGCACGTGCTCGGCGCCACCGGCAGCGGGAAATCCACCATGCTGACGCGGATGATCCTGGCCGATGCCGAGCACGGCCGGGGTGGGGTGGTCATCGACCCCAAGGGCGACCTGATCACCGATGTGCTGCAGCGCCTGCCGGAGCACGCCGCCGAGAAGGTGGTGCTCTTCGACGCCGACTCGCCCGGACCGACACCCTGCCTGAATCCCTTGGAGGGGTCGAAGGAAGCGGCGGTCGATAACCTCGTGTCCGTGTTCTCCCGGGTGTTCTCCTCAGCGTGGGGCCGCGCACCGAGGACATCCTGCGCGCCGGCTGTTTGGCGTTGCGGGCGGGACCCCAGGTCGCGGGGATCAAGGCCGTCCTCGTGCGCCAGCAGGTGAGCGCCAGCGGTGTCTAGGACGTAGAACATCGGTGCCCGGCCGCGCCCGATGTAGGGCTGGAACCGGTCGAGCACCCGCCACTGGTGCAGTTTGTGCAGCCGCTGGTTGGCTGCGCGCCGGCTCGGGAAGGCGATTTGGGTGATCTGGGTGGAGGTCAGCGTGCGGTGTTCGGCGAGCATCCGCGCCAGCCACCGATCCCGCGCGGTGAGGTGCGCGGCAACGGTGGCCAGGTGATCGGCCGTGGCCGCGACCCGCGCGCTCGTACGGGCGGGCACCCGGGCACGCAAGTCCCTCTGGGCAGACGTGGGGTCGAACACGCAATCTCCTTTGCGGACCGTGTGCAGGAAAACGAGAGCAGCGGGGCGGGCTGTACCCATCTGGTCGGTGCGGCCCGCTCCGCTGGGGTAGCGGGAATCAGGTGGCGCGGCGGGGATCGGTCCCGGTGTCGTCCGGCCCGGACGCGTCGCGGCCCTCGGCCGAGGCGGACAACGGCCGGGTATGGCGCGCAGCGGTCTTGCGCACGAGCCGGGCTCGACCGCGGATCGCAGGGGGCAACGGTTCGGTGGTCACGGTGAACGGCTGGGTTTCCTCGCCGCCCACCACGAGGCGGACTGCCGCATGGAACACACCGAGGTGCGCCAGATCGTGTTCGCCGATTCGGGGCGCGGTGTGCCGCGCCAGCTCGCGGGCATCCTCGGGCGAGGCATTGAAGAGGATCTTGCTGCGCGCGTTGGTGGAGATCCCTTCCTTCAAGTCTTTCCCGAGCTGCCCGAGGTGCTGGTGCGCCAGCGTCATCGACAGCCGGCAGCCCCGCGCCTCGGCCAACATGTCTTCCATGGCGTAGGGCAGATTGAGGAAGTTGTGCGCCTCATCCACATACAACGAGGCGTCCCTGCGCTGCCGCTGCGCCAACGCGGCCCGCGCGGTGGTGGCCTGCCACACGCGCGCCACGATCAGCGAGCCCAACAGCCGAGTGGTGTCTTCACCCAAGCTGCCCTTGGGGATGCGCACGAGGCACAACCCACCATCCAGCGCTGCAGACAGATCCACTGTGGATGGACCGACGGCGATGGCTTTGACCACGAACGGGCGTGTCGGTCTAAACTGCGGGAGATGGTTGACACCTGGGCTTGTTGATCATAGGGATCCGGGTGAGTGAGCCCGTGTTGGACCGCGAGGTGCGTCGGCGCCTCGCGGTCCTTCGTCATGCGGAGGAAGTGTCCGGCAACGTCGCGATGACGTGCCGCTACTACGGCATCAGCCTGCCGACGTACTACAAGTGGCTGCGCCGGTACGAGGCCGACGGCGTCGACGGGCTACGAGATCGGTCGAAGCGGCCGCGGACCAGCCCGAACGCCACCCGCGCCGACGTGGTGGACAAGATCATCCACCTGCGGCGCAACTACCACTTCGGGCCGGAGAAGATCGCGATGTACCTGCAGCGTTACCACGACGTCACCATCAGCCGCTCGACCGTGTGGCGAATCCTGTGCCACTTGGGCATGGGCCGGCTGCCCACATCGCAGCGATATCAGCGCCACGATCGCCGATGGAAGCGCTACGAGAAGCAACGCCCGGGACATCAGGTGCAGATCGACGTCAAGTTCGTCGAACCCCTGCCCAAGGTCAGCAAGACCGGCGTCTCGCTCAAGCCGGTCGGGCGGCGCGGCAAGTTCTACTAGTTCACCGCGATCGACGACTGCACCCGGCTGCGGATCCTGAAGATCTACCCCACGCTCAACCAGAAGACCGCGATCCAGTTCCTGGACTACGTGCTGTCCCAGCTGCCGTTCGCTGTAGAGAAGATCCAGACGGACAACGGCACCGAGTTCGGCACCGAGTTCGGCACCCAGTTCCACTGGCACGTGCTCGACAAGGGCATCGGGCACGTCTACATCAAGCCCCGCACGCCACGACTGAACGGCAAAGTGGAGCGGTCTCACCGGATCGACGCCGACGAGTTCTACCGCCTGCTCGACGGCATCGTCATCGACGACGTCAACGTCTTCAACGCCCGCCTCAAAGAATGGCAGGACTACTACAACTACGACCGCCCCCACGGCAGCCTCAACGGACAGACACCCTATGGAAGACTCCGACAGAAGACCCAAGCCGAAGCGCCCGGGCGAAGCCGGTCTACCGCAGTCGCACAGGCATAGCGCTTGACAGTGTTCAGAGACAGATTCAGCCGCCGGGTGCACTCCAACAGTCCGTGACCTTGCTTGAGTAGGTCATGCACCTGATGCCAGCGCTCGATGTTGGTGCGAGCCAGCGGCCCGTCCTGGACGCCGGTTGCCCCGGCCCAGCAGGCAGAGTGGGCCGCCACCTCTTTGGCCGCTGCTTCAGCCAGGCCGTGCCACAGATGCCACCGGTCCGCGACCTGCTGCACGGCCGGGTCGGCATCGCGGACGGCTTGGGCGTAGGTGTTCGACCCGTCGCGGCACACGATCTCGACGCCGGGATGGCCACGTAGCCAGTCGGCGACCACGCTCGCGCCACGGCCGGGCAGCACGTCGATGCGGACGCCGCTGTCGGCGTCGATCAACACCGTGGCGTACTGGCGGCCGCGACGCAGAGCGAAGTCATCGATCCCCAGCACCCGCGGCACCGTCCGCTCGGGCAAGGCGATACCCAACAACGCACGCACCGCAGTGTCCTTGCCCGCAGCGATTCCCATCACGGGTAGCAACCGAGCCGACGCGCGGCCCGCAAGCTCTCTGACGACGCCGCGTAGTTGCTCGATCAATCGCACCGTGCGCCGCTGATAGCGCTCCAGCACACCGGGGACCTGACTTGGGCCACGAATCGGGTCTGATCTGGGGACTGTCCGGGTAACGGTGGATCTGGTCTTGGTCTGACCGAGAGGACATGACCAATGACCATGACTGATCCGAGCGATCGTGAGGTTGGCTCGGAAGAGATGCTCGATCCTGTGAGCGGAGAGAGCATCGATCAGCGGCAGTTGGCTGAGCAGCTGTTGGCGCAGGCCAAGGAACAGGGCGTCGATCTGGTCTGCCCGGACGGGCTGTTGAACCGGCTGACGAAGAACGTGCTGGAGACGGCGTTAGAGGCCGAGATGGATGACCATCTCGGCTATGAACGCCATGACCCGATGGGTCGCAACAGCGGGAACTCCCGCAACGGGACCAGGTCGAAGACGGTGCTGACCGAGATCGGCCCGGTCGAGATCGACGTGCCCCGCGACACTGACGCGTCTTTCGACCCGAAGATCGTGCGTAAGCGGCAGCGGCGGTTGGACGGTATCGACGAGATCGTGCTGTCGTTGACCGCCCGCGGGCTCACCACCGGCGAGGTCGCCGCGCACTTCGACGAGGTCTATGGGGCCAAGGTCTCCAAGGAGACGATCTCCAAGATCACCGACAAGGTCGTCGACCAGATGGCCGAGTGGTCGTCACGGCCGCTCGATTCGATCTATCCGGTGATCTTCGTCGACGCCCTGGTGATCAAGGTTCGTGGCGGCCAGGTCGTGAACAAGCCGTTCTATGTCGTCGTCGGGGTGACCACCAGCGGTGAACGAGACATCCTCGGTATCTGGGCCGGCGACGATGGTGGTGAAGGGGCACGGTTCTGGCTGCAGGTCTTCTCCGAGCTCAAGAACCGCGGCGTGACCGATGTGCTGATCGCGGTCTGCGACGGGCTCAAGGGCCTACCCGAAGCGATCACCACGACCTGGGAACACACCATCGTGCAGCAATGCGTGATCCACCTGATCCGTAACTCGTTCCGCTATGCCGGACGCCAACACCGGGATGCGATCGTGCGAGGTCTGAAG
>NZ_QEQT01000053.1:0-612 GCF_003311655.1 Prauserella sp. PE36
AAAAAATATTTTGTATAATAAGAATTAAGTTACTAATTTAATTAACTAAAAGGAATTCGGCAAACATGAACCTCGACTGTTTAACAAAAACATAGCCTCAGGAATATATCTGAGGTTATACCTGCCCAGTGTATAGATAGGATAAACGGCCGCGGTACTTTGACCGTGCTAAGGTAGCGTAATCAGTTGGCTCCTAATTAGGGTCAGGAATGAATGGAGTTACGTGGTTCTACTGTCTCCTAGATATTTACTTGAAGTTACTATATAGATGAAAAAGTCTATAATCCGAAAAAAGACGAGAAGACCCTTAGAGTTTTACTTAGTGTGGTAGTGATTAACCATAATGGTTTCGTTGGGGCAACGTGGGAGCAAAAATTAGTAATCTCCTGAATGAACTAACCGATTATTTTAAATATGAAAAAACTACCTTAGGGATAACAGCATTATGTAAAAAATAAGTTTGTGACCTCGATGTTGGACTGGGAAATCTGAAGGCTAGCCGTTTTTAGAGAAAGTTCTGTTCGAACTATTATTCCCACATGATCTGAGTTCAGACCGGCGTAAGCCAGGTCAGATTCTATCTTTTTATTTGAGAGCTTAGTACGAAAGGAC
>NZ_QEQT01000054.1:0-31263 GCF_003311655.1 Prauserella sp. PE36
CGAGTCCCCCGCTCCGACACGCGAGTTGCCCGCTCGGTCCCGCGAGTCCCCCGCTCCGACACGCGAGTTGCCCGTTCGGTCCCGCGAGTCCCCCGCTCCGACACGCGAGTTGCCCGTTCGGTCCCGCGAGTCCCCCGCTCCGACACGCGAGTTGCCCGCTCGGTCCCGCGAGTCCCCCGCTCGGGCTGGCGAGTTGCCCGTTCGGGGCGAGCGGGAGCGCACAACTCGGCGTCCTGAGCGCACAACTCGGTGTCCTGAGCGGGCGACTCGGTGTCCTGAGCGGGCGACTCGGTGTCCTGAGCGGGGGACTCGCGGGCTGGAGCGGGGGACTCGCGGGCTGGAGCGGGGGACTCGCGGGCCGCGTCAGTGCCGGGTTGATTCCCTGGTCACCAGTTCGGGTTTGAACATGACCTGCTGGTGGGCGTGGGTGTCCGGGTTGTCGCACTCCTCCACGAGCAGCTGCGCGGCCGCCCGGCCGATCTGCTGCGTCGGCTGGCGGATGGACGTGAGCGGAACAGCCGCGTCGGCGGCGAACTCGATGTCGTCGTAGCCGACGATCGCAAGGTCACCCGGTACTCGCCTGCCCGTGGACAGTGCGGCGCGCAGCACGCCGAGCGCCATGAGGTCGTTGGCGCAGAACGCCGCCGTCGCCCGCTCGCCCTGCTCGAACCGGGCGCGGGCGACGTCGTGGGTGCTGCGCGCGTTCATCACCGGGATCTCTACCACCTCGATCGCGGCGTCCGGGTCGAGGCCGGCCGCCGCGACGGACCGCCGCAGGCCGGTGAGGCGGTCGGCGCATTGGCTCAGCCCGAGCGGCCCGGAGAAGTACACGATCCGCTCGTGCCCCTGCGCCACCAGATGCGCGCCTGCCAGCTCCCCGCCCACGACGTCGTCCACGGCCACCGAGCAGCAGTTGACCCTCGGGTCGTGCCGGTCGACGAGCACCGTGGGCGTTCCTCGTCTGCGCAGCGCGTCGAGCCGCTCGGAGCTGACCTCGATCGGCGTGATCAGCACCCCGCGCACCCGCTGCTCCTCCAGCACCTGGAGGTACCGGTTCTCGCGGGAGGTCTGGTCGTCGGAGTTGCACAGCACCACGGCGTAGCCCAGCTCGTCGGCGACCTGCTCCACCCCGCGGGCCACGTCGTGGAAGAACGGGTTGGCCATGTCGAGCACGATGAGTCCGATCGAACGGCTGGTGCCCGCCCGTAGCTGTGCCGCGGAGGAGTTGCGGACGAAGCCGAGCGCCGCGATCGCCGACTGCACCGCGGTCCTGGTGGACTCGGCGACGCGCTCGGGGTGGTTCAGGACGTTGGACACGGTGCCGACCGAGACGCCCGCGCGCACCGCGACGTCCTTGATGCTCGGCGACATCGGCGACATACCCTGCCTCGCTCTGTGCTGAAACGTTCAACCGAAAGGTTGCACACCAGGGATTCTGCGATCAGAAGCAAGCTAACACGAGCTGCCGCGAGGGGGCCTGCCGGATCGTTATCAAACGGCACGTCAAGCGGGGTCTTGACGACGCGCCCGGAACGGCCTAACTTGAGCGCCACTCGTGAATGAAACGTTTCACGATCTCCACCGAAGGAGGACATCGTGGCAGCACCGGAACACACCGGCGTGCCGCTACTCGAGCTCCGCGACGTCACCAAGTCGTTTCAGGCGGTCCGCGCCCTGCGCGGCGTCTCCCTCGCGCTCCGTGCCGGGGAGGTGCACGCGCTGGCGGGCGAGAACGGCGCGGGCAAGTCGACCGTCGTCCGGATCATCGGCGGCGAGCACCAGCCCGACAGCGGCGAGGTCCTCCTCGACGGGGAGCCCGTGCGTTTCTCCTCGCCGCGCGAGGCACAGCAGCGCGGCGTCGCAGTCATCCACCAGGAACCCATCCAGTTCCCCGACCTCTCCGTCGCCGAGAACGTGTTCATGGGCCGCCAGCCGCTGCGCCCTGGCCGCCGCATCGACCGCAGGGCCATGCACCGCAGGGCCTCCGAGGTGTTCGAGCAGCTCGGCGTGCCGATCGACCCGGCGCGGCAGACCCGGGGCCTCTCCATCGCCGACCAGCAGATCATCGAGATCGCCAAGGCGCTGGTCGCCGACGCGCGGACCATCGTCATGGATGAGCCGACGGCCGCACTGTCCGCTGTGGAGGCCGAGCGGTTGTTCCGCGTCGCGCGCGGACTCGCCGAACGCGGCGCGGCGCTGCTGTTCATCTCCCACCGCCTCGACGAGATGTATGCACTGTGCGACCGGGTCACCGTGCTTCGCGACGGCTCTTTCGTCGTCACCGAGCGGATGGACGACATCGACAACGACACGCTCGTGCGCCGCATGGTGGGCCGGTCGGTGGAGCAGCTCTTCCCCAAGCGCGACACCGAGGTGGGTGACGAGGTGCTGGTGGTCGACGGCCTCACACGGGCCGGTGTCTACCGGGACATCTCCTTCTCCGTGCGCCGCGGCGAGATCGTCGGACTGGCCGGGCTGGTCGGCTCGGGCCGGTCCGAAGTGGTCAGAGCCGTCTTCGGCGTGGACGACCGGGACTCGGGAACCGTGACGGTGAACGGGAAACCACTGCCGAAGAGCAAGCCGCGTACCGCGATCGAGCAGGGCATCGCGCTGGTGCCGGAGGACCGCAGGGAGCAGGGGCTCGTGCTCGAGCTGTCCATCGAGCGCAACGCGAGCCTCGCGCGGCTGAAGCAGGTCTCGCCGGGCGGGCTCACCCGCCAGTCGAGGGAGCGCGAGCTCGCACGCACGTGGGGCGAGCGGCTCTCGCTGAAGTTCGGCAGGCTCTCCGACCCCGCCGCCACGCTCTCCGGCGGCAACCAGCAGAAGGTCGTGCTCGGCAAGTGGCTTGCCACCGAGCCGTCGGTGCTGATCGTCGACGAGCCGACGCGCGGCATCGACATCGGCGCCAAGGTCGAGGTCCACGCGCTGCTGTCCGACCTCGCCGCCGAGGGCATGGCGGTGCTGCTGATCTCCTCCGAGCTGCCGGAGGTGCTCGGCATGGCCGACCGCGTGCTCGTGATGCACGAGGGCCGGATCACCGCCGAGCTGTCCCGCGACGAGGCCACCGAGGAGTCCGTCATGTACGCCGCGACAGGCAACGGGAGTGCCGCATGAGCCGACTTCGCGCGCTGCTCTCCGGGCGTGAGCTGAGCATCGTCGTCGCGCTCGTCGCCGTGGTGGGTGTGACCACAGCGACCAACCCGTCCTTCCTGAGCGCGCAGGGCATCCACGACCTGTTCCTCAACGCGTCGATCATCGCGCTGCTCGCCATCGGCCAGACGCTCCTGGTGATCACGCGCAACATCGACCTCTCCGTGGGCTCGGTGATGGGCCTGACCGCCTACATGTCGGGCCAGATGTTCATCGCCGACCACGACACGCCAACGATCCTCGTGGTGCTCGCGGGCATGGCACTCGGCGCGGCGTGCGGCGCGTTCAACGGGGCGCTCGTGGCCATCGCGAAGGTGCCCGCGCTCGTGGTGACGCTGGGAACGCTGTACGTCTTCCGCGGCATCAACTACGGCTGGGCGAGCGCCACGGGCGTGCACCAGATCAACGCCGACCAGATGTCGCAGGGCTTCCTCGCGTTCGGCAGCGGTTCGATACTGGGCATCCCACACCTCACGCTGATCGCGCTGGCCGCACTGGTGATCGCCGCGTACGCGCTGCACAACTGGCGCTCCGGCCGCGAGCTGTACGCGATCGGCTCCAACCCGCAGGCGGCGCGCCTTGCCGGTATCCCCGCCGGCAAGCGGGTGTTCACGGCGTTCGTCGTGTCCGGAGCGCTCGTCGGGCTCGCGGGCGTGCTGCACGCGTCGTACTTCGGCACGATCAACGCCTCGGTCGGCACCGGCCGCGAGCTCGCCGTGGTCGCGGCCGTGGTGGTGGGCGGGGTCGCCATCTTCGGCGGCAGCGGGACGGTGCTCGGCGCCGTGCTCGGTGCGCTGCTGCTGACCACGATCACGAGCGCGCTGCCCATCCTCGGCGTGCCCGCCTTCTGGCAGCGCGCCGTCGACGGCGCCGCGCTGCTGCTCGCGATCTCGCTGGACCGGGCGGTGATGGTGCGACTAGCCGAGCGCCTCCGGAAGGAAAGGAGCCTGCGCCGTGCGTGAGAAACTGCTCCGCTGGGAGTCGGTCCTCCTGCTGTTGTGCATCTTCGTGTTCGTGTGGGGCTCGGCGAGCACGCCCGGCTTCGCCGAGACCGACAACATCAGCTTCCTGCTGCTGGACTACACCGAGGTCGCGCTGCTCGCGCTGGCGCTGCTGCCGATCATCCTCACCGGCGAGATCGACCTTTCGGTGGCGTCGATCCTCGGCTTCTGCTCCGCCCTCACGGGTGTGCTGTGGGACGCGGGGATGTCGTTCGAGTCGATCGTGCCGATCGTGCTCGTCGCGGGCGCGGTGCTCGGCTCGCTCAACGCGACGCTGATCGTGAGGTTCGCCCTGCCCGCGCTCGCGGTCACCATCGGCACGCTCGGCCTCTACCGGGGGCTCGCGTACGTGGTGCTCGGCGACGGCGCGGTCACGGGCTTTCCCGACGTCTACCGTCCGATCGCGACGGAGGAGATCCCCGGCACGTTCCTGCCGTACGCGACGCTGGTGGTGCTGCTGCTCGGCGTGCTCGTCGCCGTGGTCGTGCACTACACACCGGTTGGCCGCTCGCTGTATGCGATCGGGCTCGGCGAGCAGACGGCGCGGTTCTCCGGAATTCGCGTGCAGCGCATCAAGTTCGTGCTCTACATCGTGTCGGGCATCCTGTGCGCGATCGCCTCGCTCGTCTACACGTTGCGCTACAACAGCGCCCGCGCCGACAACGCCAACGGCATGGAGTTGATCGCGGTCGCGGCCGTGCTGCTCGGCGGGGTGTCGATCTTCGGCGGCCGGGGCACGGTCGTCGGCGTCGCGAGCGCCCTGCTGCTGATGGCCGGGCTGCGCAACGTGCTGTTCCTCAACGACGTGACCAACGAGATCCAGAACGTGATCAACGGCCTGCTGCTGATCATCTCGGTTCTGGTTCCCGTGGTCGCGAACCTGGTGCGCAGGCGGCGTACACCGGCCGCGGCGGCGATACCGGGATCACCACCACCGCAGGAAACCCTGCCAGACCCCGTGGGGGCGACCGCCGCCCCGCACGGCACCCCCGAGGAGGACCAAAGATGATCCACCACCGATGGAGCGGGAAGCGGGCGTTGCTCGCGGTGACCAGCATGGGCCTCGCGGCCGCGCTGGTGGCCGGCTGTGGCGGCACGACCAAGGACAGCGCCGAGTCCGGCAGCGGATCCGGCGCGAACTCCGAGAAGGTCGCCGACCCGAACGCCCCGATCAAGGAGGGGCTGCAGATCGCCTTCCTGCCGAAGGAGATCGACAACCCCTACGAGAACATCGTCGACCAGGGTGGCATCGCGGCGGTCGCCGAGCTCAAGGGCACCGGCAAGGAGGTCGGCCCCTCGGACGCCTCCGCGTCGTCGCAGGTCTCCTACATCAACACGCTGGTGCAGCAGAACCAGGACGCGATCGTGATCGCGGCCAACGACCCCAACGCCGTCGCTCCCGCGCTCAAGGACGCGATGGCGAAGGGCATCGCGGTCGTCAGCTACGACTCCGACGCCGCGGTGGACGCGCGCCAGGTGTTCGTCAACCAGGCCGACTCCGAGTCGATCGGCCGTTCCCAGATCCAGATGGTGTCCGAGCAGATCGGCGGGAAGGGCAAGATCGCGATCCTGTCCGCGACCCCGAACGCGACGAACCAGAACACCTGGATCGAGTTCATGAAGGACGAGCTGAAGAAGCCGGAGTACAAGGACATCGAGCTGGTCACCGTCGCATACGGGGACGACGACGACCAGAAGTCCTTCCAGGAGACGCAGGCACTGCTGTCCTCCAACCCGGACCTGAAGGCGATCGTCTCGCCGACCACCGTCGGCATCTCGGCCGCCGCGCGCTACATCTCGTCGTCGCCGTACAAGGGCAAGGTGGTGCTCACCGGTCTCGGCACCCCGAACCAGATGCGCCAGTTCATCAAGGACGGCACGGTGAAGGAGTTCGCGCTGTGGGACCCGGAGCAGCTCGGATACCTCGCGGGCTACGCCGCAGCCGCGCTGGCCTCCGGCCAGATCACCGGCAAGGAAGGTGAGGTCCTCAAGGCGGGCAAGCTCGGCGAGCGCAAGATCGGCAAGAACGGGGAGATCATCCTCGGCCCGCCGACCACGTTCAACGCCGACAACATCGACGAGTACGACTTCTGATGGCCACCGGACCTCGGCGTGTCTGCTTCCTGCTCAGGGTGAAGCCGGACCGCATGGACGAGTACCGGCGCAGACACGCCGAGGTCTGGCCGGAGATGCGGGCGGCGTTGCGGGAGACCGGCTGGGGCAACTACTCGCTGTTCCTCGCCCCGGACGGTCTGCTCGTCGGCTACTTCGAGACCGACGACCTCGACGCCGCACTCGAAGGCATGGCAGCAAAGGAAGTCAACGCCAGGTGGCAGGCCGAGATGGCCGAGTTCTTCGAGAACCTCGACGGCGCGCCCGACGAAGGCATCGTGCCGCTGCCCGAGGTCTTCCATCTCGACTGATCCACACCACAAGAGGGAGGGCTCCATGTCCGACTACTCCGCCGTTAAAGCCGCGCTGCGCGAGCAGCGCATCGAGACCCCCTCGTGGGCCTTCGGCAACTCCGGCACGCGGTTCAAGGTGTTCGCGCAGGAGGGGATCCCGCGCGACGCCTACGAGAAGATCGCGGACGCTGCGACCGTGCACCGGTTCACCGGTGTCGCGCCGAGCGTCGCGGTGCACATCCCCTGGGACAGGGTCGACGACTACGCCGACCTCGCCAAGCACGCGGAGAACCTGGGCGTGCGCATCGGCGCCGTCAACCCCAACGTGTTCCAGGACGACGACTACCGGCTCGGCAGTGTCTGCAACCCGGACCCGGCCGTGCGGAAGAAGGCGCTCGGGCACCTGCTCGACTGCGTCGACATCATGGACGTGACGGGTTCGCGGGACCTGTCGATCTGGCTGGCGGACGGGCTCAACTACCCGGGCCAGGACTCCATCGCCGACCGGCAGGCGCGGCTGGAGGAGGCGCTCGCCGCGGTGTACGAGCGGCTGGGCGAGAACCAGCGGATGCTGCTGGAGTACAAGTTCTTCGAGCCCGCGTTCTACGCCACCGACGTGCCCGACTGGGGCACCAGCTACGCGCACTGCCTCGAGCTCGGCGAGAAGGCGCAGGTGCTCGTGGACACCGGGCACCACGCGCCCGGCACCAACATCGAGTTCATCGTGGCGTTCCTGCTGCGCAAGCGCAGGCTCGGCGGTTTCCACTTCAACTCGCGGTTCTACGCCGACGACGATCTGATGGTGGGCGCCGCCGACCCGTACCAGCTGTTCCGGATCATGGTCGAGATCGTGCTGGGCGGTGGGCTCGACGCGGCATCGGGCGTCGCGTTCATGCTCGACCAGTGCCACAACATCGAGCCGAAGGTCCCCGCGCTGATCCGCTCGGTGCTGAACGTCCAGGAGGCCACGGCGAAGGCCCTGCTCGTGGACGCCGACGCGCTGCGGAAGGCGCAGCAGGCCGGGGACGTGCTGGGCGCCAACGGGATTCTCACCGACGCCTTCGCCACGGACGTCCGCCCGCTGCTCGGGGAGCTGCGCGAGGAGATGGGCCTCGACCCGGATCCGATGTCCGCGTACAAGCGCAGCGGCTACGCGGAGCGGATCGTCGCCGAGCGCGTGGGCGGCACCGCCGCCGGATGGGGAGCGTGACATGACCAACCAGGCCGTCACCGATCTGCTCGCGCGCTCGCACGCGCTGGGCGCCGACCGGCGCAACACCAACTACGCGGGCGGCAACGCCTCCGCGAAGGGCACCGACCTGGACCCGGCGACCAACGCCGAGGTGGAGCTGATGTGGGTCAAGGGCTCCGGTGGCGACCTCGGCACCCTGAAGGAGACCGGCCTCGCGGTACTGCGGCTCGACCGCATGCGTGCGCTCGTGGACGTCTACCCGGGCGAGGAGCGCGAGGACGAGATGGTCGCCGCGTTCGACTACTGCCTGCACGGTAAGGGCGGCGCTGCCCCGAGCATCGACACCGCGATGCACGGCCTCGTCGACGCGGCGCACGTGGACCACCTGCACCCCGACTCCGGAATCGCCATCGCCACCGCGGTGGACGGCGAGGAGCTGACCCGCAAGGTGTTCGGCGACCGCGTCGTGTGGGTGCCGTGGCGGCGGCCCGGGTTCCAGCTGGGCCTCGACATCGCGGCGATCAAGCAGGCAAACCCGCAGGCCATCGGTTGCGTCCTCGGCGGGCACGGCATCACGGCGTGGGGCGACACGAGCGAGCAGTGCCAGGCGCACTCGCTGGAGATCATCCGCACCGCGGAGGCGTACCTCGCCGAGCACGGCGACCCAGAGCCGTTCGGCAAGGCGCTGCCCGGCTACGAGCCGCTTCCCGAAGAAGAGCGGCGAGCCCGCGCGGCACTGTTGTTCCCCGTGCTGCGCGGGCTCGCGTCCACCGACTCGCCTCAGCTGGGGCACTTCACCGACAGCCCCGAGGTGCTCGAGTTCCTCGCCCACGAGAAGCACCCCGCGCTCGCGGCGCTCGGCACGTCGTGCCCGGACCACTTCCTGCGCACCAAGGTCGCACCGCTCGTGGTGGACCTCCCCGGCAGCGCGCCGATCGACGATGTGCTCGACCGGGTCAGGGAGCTGCACGCGGCCTACCGCGAGGACTACGCCGCCTACTACCGGCGGCACGCGACGCCGGACTCGCCGCCGATGCGGGGCGCCGACCCGGCGATCGTGCTGGTGCCCGGCGTCGGCATGTTCAGCTTCGGGCGCGACAAACAGACCGCGCGCGTGGCGGGCGAGTTCTACGTCAACGCGATCAACGTGATGCGCGGCGCAGAGTCGGTGTCGACGTACGCGCCGATCCCGGAGTCGGAGAAGTTCCGCATCGAGTACTGGGAGCTGGAGGAGGCCAAGCTGCGGCGGATGCCGAAGCCGAAGCCGCTCGCGACCAGGATCGCCCTCGTGACCGGCGGCGGCTCCGGCATCGGCAGGGCGATCGCGCACCGGCTCGCCGCCGAGGGCGCGTGCGTGGCCGTGGCCGACCGCGACCTCTCCTCGGCGACCGAGGTGGCCGAGGAGATCGGCAACACCGACCGGGCCGTGGCCGTTGCCGTGGACGTCACCGACGAGGACGGCATCGCCGCGGCGGTGGCTGCCACGTCACTCGCGTTCGGCGGCGTGGACCTGGTGGTGAACAACGCCGGGCTGTCCGTGTCGAAGCCGCTGCTGGAGACCAGCGCGAAGGACTGGGACCTCCAGCACGACGTGATGGCGCGCGGCTCGTTCCTCGTGTCGCGCGAGGCGGCGCGCGTGATGGTGGCGCAGGGCCTTGGCGGCGACATCGTCTACATCGTCAGCAAGAACGGGGTCTTCGCGGGCCCCAACAACATCGCCTACGGCGCGACGAAGGCCGATCAGGCGCATCAGGTGCGGCTGCTGGCGGCGGAGCTCGGCGAGCACGGCATCCGCGTCAACGGTGTCAACCCCGACGGCGTGGTGCGCGGCTCCGGCATCTTCGCGTCCGGCTGGGGCGCGCAGCGCGCGGCCGTGTACGGGGTGCCGGAGGAGGAGCTGGGTGCCTTCTACGCGAAGCGGACCCTGCTCAAACGGGAGGTGCTGCCCGAGCACGTCGCGGGCGCGGTGTTCGTGCTGACCGCGGGCGACCTCTCCCACACCACCGGCCTGCACATCCCGGTCGACGCCGGTGTCGCAGCCGCGTTCCTGAGGTGAGGTGAATGCAGTGAAGGCCACCATGCCTGCGTTGGACGCAGTGAAGGTGGCCTTCACTGCGGGGTGGGCGTTCCGTGGTGGGCCTTGATGCAGTGAAGGCCACCATGCCTGCGTTGAACGCAGTGAAGGTGGCCATCACTGCATCGGCGGACCGGCTTTTCTTGACAGAGGAGGCTCCATGAGCGACACGAAGCGGCGGCCCCGGATCGGGCTGGTCGCGGGCGGGCTGGGTGCCTACTGGCCGCAGTTCCCCGACCTGTTGCCGACGCTGAAGCAATCGTCGGCGTACGTGAGCGAGCGCATCACCGGCTTCGATGCTGAGATCGTGGACGTCGGGTTCATCTCCGACGCACAGGAGGGCGCCGCCGCGGCCGAGAAGCTGCGCGCGGCGGGCTGTGACCTCATCGTCGGGTTCCTCACGACGTACATGACGGCCACGATGCTCATGCCGATCGCGCAGCGCAGCGGCGCTCCGGTGCTGCTGATCAACCTGCAGCCCACCGAGTCGATGGATCACGCCACCTTCGACACCGGGCAGTGGCTCGCCTACTGCGGCGCGTGCCCGCTGCCGGAGATGGCGAACGCGTTCCGCCGCGCGGGCGTGGAGTTCCGCAGCGTGTCCGGGCACCTGCGCGACGAGCGTGCGTGGGCCAAGATCGGGCGCTGGATCTCCGCTGCCGCCGTGCGCAAGGTGCTGCGCCACGGCAGGCACGGGCTCATGGGGCATCTCTACCCCGGCATGTACGACGTCTCCACCGACCTGACCATGGTCAACGCCCACTTCGGCGGGCACGTCGAGGTGCTGGAGTTCGACGACCTGCGCGTGCGCGTCGAGCAGGTCACCGACGCCGACGTGGCCGCAAAGGTCGCCGAGGCCGAGTCGGTCTTCGAGCTGGACGCGTCGGTCAACCGCGAGGACCTCGAATGGGGCGCGAAGGTGGCCGTGGGCCTCGATCGGCTCGTCGCCGACTTCGATCTCGACAGCCTCGCCTACTACCACCGCGGCCTCGATGGGGAGACCCACGAGCGGCTCGGCGCCGGGATGATCCTCGGCGCGAGCCTGCTCACCGCGCGCGGCGTCCCGGCCGCCGGGGAGTACGAGCTGCGCACGAGCATCGCGATGTTGATCATGGACGTGCTCGGCGCGGGCGGGTCGTTCACGGAGCTGCAGGCGCTCGACTTCGAGCGCGGGCACGTCGAGATGGGCCACGACGGCCCCGCGCACCTGGCGATCAGCGCGAAGAAGCCGCTGCTGCGCGGGCTCGGCGTCTACCACGGCAAGCGCGGCTGGGGTGTGTCCGTCGAGTTCGACGTCGCGCACGGCCCGGTGACGCTGTGCGGGATTGGCCAGGACCGCGAGGGCCGGTACTCGCTGATCGTGTCGGAGGGCGAGGTGGTGGACGGGCCGCTCATGCGCATCGGCAACACCACGAGCCGCGTCGACTTCGGGCGCGACCCCGGCGAATGGACCGACGAGTGGTCCGCCAGCGGCGTCGCCCACCACTGGGCGCTCGGTGTCGGGCACCGGGCCGCCGAGCTGCGCGCCGTGGCGAGCCTGCTGGGCGTTCCGCTGGTCGAGGTAGGCCGGTGACCGCTTTCGTCGCCGTCGACCTCGGCGCCACGAGCGGGCGGGTCATGCTCGGCCGGGTGACCGAGGGGACCATCGACCTCACGGAGCTGCGCCGCTTCCGCACCGGGCCCCGTGAGCGGCCCGGCGGCGGGCTGCGCTGGGACGTCGAGGAGATGTACGGCGAGATCCTCGCGGGCCTGCGCGAGGCCGAGGGCGCGGAGCCGGTGTCGATCGGCATCGACTCGTGGGCCGTCGACTACGGCCTGCTCGACGCGGACGGCAGGCTCGACGGCGATGTGCGCTGCTACCGCGACCCGCGTACCGACGGCATGGCGGCGCGGTTTCGTGAGCGGGTCGACGACGAGACGTTGTACCGCATCACGGGCCTGCAGTACCTGCCGTTCAACACGATCTACCAGCTGCTCGCCGAGCCGGAGGAGCGGCTGTCCGGCAAGACGATGCTGCTGCTGCCCGACCTCATCGGCTACCGGCTGACCGGCGAGTTCGGCGCCGAGGTGACCAACGCGTCCACCACGGCGCTGCTCGACGCCACCACGCGCCAGTGGTCCACGGAACTCGCGGACAAGGTGGGCCTGCCCGCCGGGCTGCTGCCCCCGTTGCGCCAGCCCGGCGAGCCGGTCGGCACCGCCCCCGGCGGGGTGCCGGTGGTGGCCGTGGCCTCGCACGACACGGCCTCGGCCGTGGCCGCCGTGCCCGCTCTCGGCGACCGGTTCGGCTACGTCTCGTGCGGCACGTGGTCGCTCGCCGGGCTCGAACTGCCCGCGCCCGTGCTCACCGACGAGGCCCGCAGGGCCAACTTCACCAACGAGGCCGGCATCGACGGCACGGTGCGGTTCCTGCGCAACACCATGGGCCTGTGGCTGCTCACCGAGTCGCTACGCGTTTGGCGGGAGCGGGGGCACGACATTAGGCTCGACGACGTGCTGAAGGCGGCGATGCGGGAACCGGCTTTCAGGTCCATTGTGGACGCTGATCACCCGGTTTTCCTGACCCCGGGTGACGTGCCCGCGCGCATCGCGACGCTGTGCCGCGAGTCGGGGCAGCCGGTGCCGGAGACCCCGCCCGCCGTCGTGCGCACGATCCTGGAGTCGCTGGCGCTCGCGCATGCCGACTCGCTGCGCACGGCCGCGCGGCTCGCCGACCGCGAGCTCGACGTCGTGCACTTGGTCGGTGGCGGGGCACTCAACGAGCCGCTCTGCCAGTTGACCGCCGACGCGTGCGGCCTCCCGGTGCTCGCGGGCCCGGTGGAGGCGAGTGCGCTCGGCAACGTGTTCGTGCAGGCAAGGGCTGCCGGAGTGCTCGCGGACGTGCCGTCGAGCGCGCCGCTGGCCCGCTACGAGCCGCGGGGAGAGCAGGCGGCGTGGCGCACGGCGGCCGAGCGGGCGGGGCTGGGATGAGCGCGCCACGCGTGGCGCTGTTCGCCACCTGCCTCACCGACACGCTCTACCCGGAGACCGGCAAGGCCGTGGTCCGGCTGTTGACGCGGCTCGGCTGCGACGTCGACTTCCCGCTCGCGCAGACGTGCTGCGGCCAGATGCACTACAACACCGGTTACCACAACCACGCCCGCCCGCTCGCTCGCGACTACGCGGCGACGTTCGAGGGCTACGACCACGTGGTTGCGCCGTCGGGCTCGTGCGGCGCGATGGTGCGGGAGATCCACCCGAGCCTGTGCGGCACGAGCCCCGCCGTGGAGCGCACCTACGAGCTGAGCGAGTTCCTCGTCGACGTGCTCGGCGTGACCGACGTCGGCGCGTACTTCCCGCACCGCGTCACCTACCACCCGACGTGCCACTCGCTGCGGATGCTCGGCGTCGGCGACAAGCCGCTCAGCCTGCTGCGCGCGGTGAAGGGGCTGGAGCTGGTTGAGCTGCCGCAGGCCGAGCAGTGCTGCGGCTTCGGCGGCACGTTCGCGCTCAAGAACGCGGAGACGTCCACGGCGATGCTGGCCGACAAGATGCGCTGCGTGCAGGACACCGGCGCGCAGGTGCTCAGCGCCGGTGACAACTCGTGTCTCATGCACATCGGCGGCGGGCTGTCGCGGCTGCGCACGGGCGTGCGGACGGTGCACCTGGCGGAGATCCTGGCGAGCACGGAGGAGGAGCCATGGGCGGCCGCAACCCGGTGACCTGGCTGGGGAGCCCGGTGTTCCCCAAGGCCGCGAACGAGGCGCTCGCGGACACGCAGCTGCGCCGCAACCTGCGCAAGGCCACCACCACCATCCGCACCAAGCGCGCGGGCGTCGTGGCCGAACTGGACGACTGGGAGCGGTTGCGTCAGGCGGGCGAGGCCATCAAGGACGACGTGCTCGCCAACCTCGACACGTACCTGGTGCGGCTGGAGAAGGCTGTCACCGCGCGCGGCGGCGTCGTGCACTGGGCTCGCGACGCGGAGGAGGCCAATCGGATCGTGCTCGACCTCGTGCGTGCGGAGGGCGCCGACGAGGTCGTGAAGGTCAAGTCCATGGCCACCGCCGAGATCGGACTCAACGAGGCGCTGGAGGCGGGCGGCGTGCGCGCGGTGGAGACCGATCTCGCCGAGCTGATCGTGCAGCTCGGCGACGACCGGCCCTCCCACATCCTCGTGCCCGCGATCCACCGCAACCGCGCGGAGATCCGCGACGTCTTCCGCAGGGGCATGGCCGAGGAGCCCGCCTCGGACGAGCCGCGCGACCTCGCCGAGGCGGCCCGCAGGCACCTGCGGCGAAAGTTCCTGTCGGCCAAGGTCGCCATCTCCGGGGCCAATTTCGCGGTCGCCGACACCGGTTCGATCGTGGTGGTGGAATCCGAGGGCAACGGGCGCATGTGCCTGACCCTGCCGGAAACGCTGATCACCGTGATGGGCATCGAGAAGCTCGTGCCTAGCTGGCAGGACCTGGAGGTGTTCCTGCAGCTGCTGCCGCGATCGTCCACAGCGGAACGGATGAACCCCTACACCTCGGTGTGGTCGGGCGTGACGCCGGGCGACGGGCCGAGGAGGTTCCACCTGGTGCTGCTGGACAACGGGCGCACGGCCACGCTCGCCGACCAGGTGGGGCGGCAGGCGCTGCGGTGCATCCGCTGTTCGGCGTGCCTCAACGTGTGCCCGGTGTACGAGCGCACGGGCGGGCAGGCGTACGGCTCGGTGTACCCGGGTCCGATCGGCGCGATCCTCGCCCCGCAGCTCGCCGGGGACATGCATGACGAGCAGGCGGCGTCGCTGCCGTACGCGTCGTCGCTGTGCGGCGCGTGCTACGAGGTGTGTCCCGTGCGGATCAACATCCCCGAGGTGCTCACCCACCTGCGTGCGGAAGCCGTGCGGGCAAAGGGAAAGCGCACCCCGGAGGCGATCGCGATGGCCGCCGCGGCGTGGGTGTTCGCCGACCCGAAGCGATACGAGGCGGCGCAGAAGGCGGGCTCGCTCTCGCGGCTGCTCGCCCGCGACGGGCGCATCAAACGGCTGCCGGGGCCCGGTGCGAAGTGGACGGACTCGCGCGACGCGCCCGCGGTGCCGAAGGAGTCGTTCCGCGCGTGGTGGAGGAAGAACCATGTTCAGCGCTCGTGACGAGATCCTGGCCCGCATCCGTGCCGTGAACCGCCCGTCGCCGGTGCCGATCCCGAGGGACTACGAGCGCACGCGCACGGTGCCCGACGTGCTGGGACTGCTGGACGAGCGGGTCACCGACTACAAGGCGATCGTGCACCGCGTCGCCGAGGCACAGCTGCCGGACAGGATCGCCGACCGCCTCGCGCTCCGTTCCGTGTCGACGATGGCGGTGCCCTCCGACGTGCCGCCGGAGTGGCGCGTCCCGGCGGTGACGTGGCTGCCCGACGAGCCGCCGCTTCCGCTCGCCGAACTGGACACTGTGGACGGTGTGCTGACGGGCTGCGCGGTGGCGATCGCCGAGACGGGCACGATCGTGCTCGACGCGGGTGCGGGGCAGGGTCGCCGGATGCTCAGCCTGGTGCCCGACTACCACCTGTGCGTGGTGCGAGCCGACCAGGTGGTGACGAGCGTGCCGGAGGCGCTGGCGCGGCTGGAGCCGGGACGCCCGCTGACGTTCATCAGCGGACCGTCGGCGACGAGCGACATCGAGCTGGACCGGGTGGAGGGCGTGCACGGCCCCCGCACCCTGGAGGTCCTGATCGCCACCTGACCAGCCGACCGCAGTGAAGGCCACCTTCACTGCATTGAACGCAGTGAAGGTGGCCTTCACTGCATTGAGGCGAACCTCCGCGGAGCCTCGTGCTGACCGTCAGCTGATCGAGCCCGGCGGCGCGAGCCACGCCACGGGCTGGCCGGTGACCTCGGCGATCTGCTCGAAGTCGTGGTCGTGGTGCACCAGCGTGAGGCCGGCCAGCTCGGCGGTCGCCGCGAGCAGCAGGTCCACGGCACCGGCCGAGCGGTGGGTGCCCGCGGCCGTCAGCGCGTCCTGCACCTCGAAGGCGCGTCGGAAGACCTCGTCGGGAACCGGGAGCCACGTGAACGCCGCGCCGATCAGCTCCACGAGCTGGTCGCGGTCCGCCTTCGATAGAGCCGTGTGCAGGAACTCCAGCTCGACCAGGGGACACGTCGCCACCAGCCCCGCCTCGATCTGCTGCTCCCAGCCCGCCCGCGCCCGCGCGTCGCGCAGCACGCGCACCAGCGCGCTCGTGTCGAACAGGTAGCGGACTGCGATCACCGCCGGTAGGACTCCTTGTCGAGCAGCTCGTCAAACGCCCCGGACTCGCCCAGCTCGGCCAGCCTGGCCAGCGCCTTGGCACGGCGGATGCGCTGCGTGGTCTCCCTCAAGGCGGTGTTGACCGTGTCCTTCTTCGTCTTGGTGCCCAGGAGCCTCGAGGCTTCGGCCAGTGCCTCGTCGTCGATGTCGATCAGTACCTTCGCCACGAACGCCTCCCGGTATATACGGTGACGTCACTCAGTATATACGCCTACCCGGCCATCCTGGGGAACAGCTCCCCGGCGCTCACCGGCCTGCCGAAGCGGTAGCCCTGCGCCTGGTCGCAGTTCAGCTCCCGCAGCACCTCGAGCTGCCGATCGGTCTCCACGCCCTCCGCGATCACGGTGAGCCCCATGCTGTGCGCCATCGTCACGATGCCCCTGATGATCGCCTCGGCCTCGGACTTGCCCGGCCGTCCGATCCCGGCGACGAACGACTGGTCGATCTTGAGCGTGTCCAGCGGCAGCCGCCAGAGCTGGGCCAGCGAGGAGTAGCCGGTGCCGAAGTCGTCGATCGCGAGCCGCACACCCAGCCCTCGCAGCGCCGACAGCGCCCCGCCCGCCACCTCCGGGTCCCTCATGAGCGCGCTTTCCGTGATCTCCAGGCACAGCGTCTGCGGCGGCAGCCCGGTGCGGCGAAGAGCCTCCTCCACGGTCGGCACCAGCGCGGCGTCGTCGAGCTGCCGGGCGGAGAGGTTGACCGTCAGCCGGGTGTCGAGGTTCCGCGCGGCACGCTGGCTCGCGATCTCCTCGGTCGTGGTCCTGAGCATGTAGTCGCCGATGAGGTTGATCAGGTCGCTCTCCTCGGCGAGCGGGATGAACTCGACGGGCGAGATCGCGCCGTGCGTCGGGTGGTGCCAGCGCATGAGGCCCTCGACGGCCACGGTCCGGCACGTCCGCAGGTCCACCACCGGCTGGTAGGCCATCCACAGCTGGCCGTCCACCACGGCCTCGCGCAGATCCTGCTCCAGCCGCAGCTGCCGCTGGACGCGTTCCCGCAGCTCGACGTCGAAGAACTCGTACCGCCCGCGACCCCGCGTCTTGGCCTCGTACATCGCCACGTCGGCGTCACGGATGAGATCCTCGGCCGAGCGCGCGTCGCCGGGCGCCGCGGTGACGATGCCGACGCTCGCGTCCACGCGCAGCTGCCTGCCGTCGAGGCCGATCGGCTTGGTCAGCGAGGCCCGCAGGTGCCCGATGAGCGAGCGGATGCCGGTGTCGCCGGAGACGTCGAAGGTCACCACGGCGAACTCGTCCCCGCCGAGCCTGCCGACCAGGTCGGTCGCGCGCACACAGTGGCGCAGGCGCTGGCCGACGACGCGGAGCACCTGGTCGCCGGTGCTGTGCCCGAGCGAGTCGTTGATCAGCTTGAACTTGTCGAGGTCGATGAACAACACGCACGCGAGGCCCTCGCGGTCCGGCTCGGCCAGCGCGCCGTCCAGCCGCTGCAGCACGAGGGTCCGGTTGGCGAGGCCCGTGAGCGGGTCGTGCGTGGCGTCGTGCTCCAGCTGCTCGCCGATGGCCCTGCGCTCGGTGATGTCGGTGAACGACGTGACGACCGTCGATGGGGGCGTGGCGTCGGGATCGAGCGGCCGGCAGCTCATGGACAGCCACACGTAGGTGCCGTCGGGTCGTTGCAGCCGCAGTACGCGCCCGTTCTGCGCCTGCCCTGTCGCCAGTACCTCGGAGAACGGGTACTCCGTCGCGGCGAGCCGGGCCCCCGACTCGCCGTACAGCGGGAACCTCGTCGGTGACGACTTCCTGAGCACCGTGTTCGGCATACCGAGGATCCTGGCCGCCGCCGGGTTGGCCGACTCGATCATCCCGTCGGGGCCGATCACCACGACGCCCTCGTCGAGCGCGGCGACCACCGTGCTGTACCGCCGCTCGGCCCGCCGCCGGGGCGTCTCGTCGGCGCACACGAGCACGTAGCCGTCGTGCATCTCGGCGGCGGAGACCCGGATGGCCAGTGTCGAGCCGTCCGCCGTGCGGTGGTCGGCCTCGACGACGCCGCCCGCCGCCATCACCCGTTCCGGGTCGAGCGGCGCGCCGACGAGCTCGCCGACGTCCCTGCCGATGGCCTCGGTGCTGGACCGCCCGTACACGGCCTCCGCGGCGGGATTCCAGCTGGTCACGATGCCGTCGGCGGTGGTGGCGATGATCGCGTCGCTGACGTGGGAGACGAGCGCCGCCTGGTAGTGCAGTGCCGCCTCGGCTGCCTTCTGCGCCGTGATGTCGCGCATGATGACCTGGAACGCGGGCCTGCCTTGCCACGTCGTGCGCACCGACACCGACTCGACGAGCATCGAGTCGCCGTCGAAGCGCTTGAGCTGCACCTCGGTGGGCTCCGAGGTGGCGCCCGGGGTGGTCAGGCCCTCGATGCGGTGCAGCATCGCGGGGACCGAGGCGGGGTCGACGAAGTCGGTGATGGGCCTGCCCAGCAGCTCGTCGGCCGAATCCACCGCGGCGAACCGCAGTGCCGCCGGGTTGACGTAGACGAGTTTGCCGCCCTCGTGAACGCAGACCGCGTCAGGGCTGAGCTCGACCAGCAGCCGGTACCGGTCGGCCAGGTCGGCGAGCGCCTGCTCGCTGCCATGCCGTTCAGTCACGTCCGTAGCAATCCCGAGAAGTGCGGCCTTGGTGCCGCCGGGTCGAGGTCGGGCCAGGAACCGGATCCATCTGACCTCGCCTTCCGGCGTCTCGAGGCTCTGCTCAAGCTCGAAATTATCCCACGGCGGAGCATTCCGCAGCGTCACGTCGATCGGTGAGATCAATTCCAGGAGCGTGCGCCGGATGTCGGCTTCGGCCTCCTCGGGGAGCCCGAACATCGCGCCAAGCCCTGCCGACCACGTAACGCGGCCGTCGCCGGCGCCGACGGACCACCTGGCCGACGAGCCGGCGGCGAGCGCCAGGTCAGCGACTATCTCGTGGTCAGGGTCGGTGCCGGTGGTCACCTCTGCGTGGGTCCGCGCCTCCATGTCCCGTCCATCCGCGTGGTGCTGGGAACCCCGATTAGAGCACGGTTTCGCCGCTAGGCGAACAGGAGGATTCGGCGGCGACTTCGCGTTAGCGGCATCCCGGGCGCGGCCTTTCGTCGTCAAAACAGTAGGCGGACTTTTTTGGACTGTGCAGTGCGAAGCCGCCTATCCGCCAAACGAAAGGTGAGAAAGTGAGTAAGGACAAGGACGTGTCGCGTGGAATCGAAATATGCGGCATCGGTGCGGTCACCGGTTATGGCTGGGGCCGGGAAATGCTGTGGGACGGCCTGGTTTCCGGCAAGTCCGCGGCCGTGCTGACCGGCGGTTTCGGCCGGAACCGGGACGAGTCCGCCTGGGTCGCCGCGGTGCCCGAAGGCGGTGATCCCGCCGACGGCCGTGGTCGCTTTGCTCGTGCCATGCGCGCTTCCGCACGCGAGGCGATCGAGGACGCGAAGGGCCGCGGGTGGACTCCGGGCAGGCGGGTCGGTCTGCTGCACGCCGTCGTGATCGGAGAGGCGTATCTGTGGAAGGACTTCTACGTCACCGACAAGGGAAAACTGCGACTGCGGGATTACCTGGCGCTCATGCCGTCCACTCCGATGTCGACGTTCATGCAGGAGTACGGATTCCACGGGCCCGCCATGAACGTGTCGGCGATGTGTGCCTCGGGAAACGCGGGACTGCTCACGGCGAAGGCGTGGCTCGACGCGGGGATCGTGGACGACGTCGTGCTCGTCGCCACGGATCTGTCGCTCACGCCGGAGAACGTGCTGCATTTCACTCGGCTCGGCGTCGCGGTGGCCAACCGGGAGCCACTCGACGGCTGTCGTCCCTTCCAGGAGGGCAGCCGCGGTTTCGTGATGGGTGAGGCGTCGGTCGGGATGGTGCTTTCGAACCGCTCCGACAAGCCGTACGCGGTCACCCTCGGCGGTGCCATGTCCCACGACGCGTACCACGTGACGTCGATCGACCCGGAGTTTCCCGAGGTGCGGCGCTGTTTCGTGGAGGCGCTCGACAACGCGCGGGTGCCGGCGGAGGAAGTCCGCTACGTCAACGCGCACGGCCCCGGCACGAAGCAGTGCGACAGGGTCGAGGCCGCGATCGTGGAGGAGATGTTCCGTCCGGACACCGGGATCTACTCGGTGAAGCCGCTGGCCGGGCACTGCCAGGGCGCGGCGTCGGCGGTCGAGGTCGCGGTGGCGGCTCTTGGCTATGAACGCGGCGTGATCCCTGCTCCACCGAGCGTGGCCGAGGCGCATCCGCAGCTGCTGCACGGTGAGTTCGGTGTGGACGGCGGGCTGACCGTGAAGTCGTCGCTGGGCATGGGCGGCCACAACTCCGTGGTCGTGCTCGGTCCGGCTCGCGCGTGACGGAAGCCGGTGACCGGCATACTGCTCGATGCCGGTCACCGGCCTCGCGATGTCTGTGAAGTGGCTTGCGTGGCGGAGCCGATGGGCGGTTCGGGCGCGAGGCGGCTCCGCCGGTTCCGAGTCGCAGCTAATCGCTGAGCGAGGCGTCGAGGTTGATCATGGTGCCCGCGAGGGCCCTGCTCACCGGGCACGTTTCCTTGGCCGTACCGGCGAGCTCCTGGAACTTCTGCTCGTCGACGCCGTCGACCGCGGCGCGCAATGTGATGTCGATGCCGGTGATGGTGAGCCCGCCCCCGGAGGGTGTCACCGTCACCTCGGCGCTGACGTCGATCGTCCTTGGCGAGAGGCCCTCCTTCTCCAGGACGCCGGCAAGATTCATCGCGAGGCACGACGACTGTGCCGCCGCGATCAGCTCCTCGGGACTGGTCGTGCCCTCGGGCTCGCCGATCCGGCGCGGGAACGTGACCTCGAACTGCCCGCTGTTGGACGAGTCGAGCGTCACGGTGCCCTTGCCCGAGTTGAGTCCGCCGGTCCAATGCGTGGTGGAGTCGCGGCTGGCCATGTCGGCTCCCTTCGTGGCGTTGCTGCTGGTCCCCTCGACCATAGGCCGGTTCGGCGCTGAGGCCGCCTATCCGAGCCCCACGAACAGCGTCATCTGCTCAACGGTGTGGGTGAAGAACTCGTCGGCGGGGTCGACCGTGTTCGCGAACTGCCCACCCAGTTCGAAGCCGACCATGCCGAACAACTGGACCCACGCGATGAGCCCCCGCGCGAGGACCTCCTCCGGCACGTCGGGCGCCAGTTGCGCGCGGACGATGCCCACCTGCCTGCGCAGCTCGGGGGACATTTCCGGACCCTTGAAAGGCGGCTTGACCTCGCCGGCACGCCACGCGTCGCGGAGGGCGCCGATGAACACGGCAGGCACGCGCCTGGCGGGCGTGACGGTGTCCTGGGGAGCCCGGTAGCCGGGGATCGGTGTGCCGTAGATCAGGGAGTACTCGTGCCGGTTGGCAAGTCCCCACGCGCGCAGACCATGGCACGCGGCGCGCCAGCGCTCGCGCGGTGCGTCGGTGCCCGCGGCGGCCTTCTCCAGAGTCGCGCCCAGCGCGTTGTAGGCGTCGATGATCAGCGCGGTGAGCAGGTCGTCACGGCTGGGGAAGTAGCGGTACAGAGCTGAGGACACCATGCCGAGCTCCCTGGCGACCGCGCGCAGGGAAAGGCCGTCGGCGCCCTGTTCCCCGAGCTGTCTGCGGGCCTCGTCCTTGATCGCGGCCGTCAGCTCCGCACGGGCTCGTTCTCTCGCGGTCCGGTGGGCTGGCATGCCGCTCAGTGTGCCATTGGCGAGATCGGTGCACAAATTCGAGAGCATCGCTCTTGACTCCTCGTGGACCAAGGTGTTCACTGATCTCAACAGAGAGCACCGCTCTCGAACTGAAGGAGACATCATGGCGACCCAGTACGACGAGAACCGCTACCTCCGCCCCAAGGCCCCCACCAACCTGTTCAACAGCGCCGTCCAGCTGCTGACCCGGCTCGGCGTGAGCCTCTGGGGCAGCAGGGTGCTCTACGTCCGCGGCCGCAAGAGCGGCGAGCTGCGGTCGACGCCGGTGAACCTGCTGACGTTCGAGGGCGAGCGTTACCTCGTCGCGCCGAGGGGGCACACGCAGTGGGTGCGCAACCTGCGCGTCGCGGGTGAGGCCGAGTTACGCGTGGGCAGACGCGTGGAGATGATCAAGCCGGTCGAGCTGTCCGACGACGAGAAGCCGCCCGTGATCCACGCGTACCTGAAGAAGTGGGCCTGGGAGACGGGCGCCTTCTTCGAGGACATCACCGCGAAGACCCCGCAGGACGAGCTGCGCCGCGTCGCCCCGGGCTTCCCGGTGTTCCGCATCCCCGCCTGACGCGCAGGTGACCCGCGCCGCTGTCGCGAACGGAGCCCCACCCACCCCCGCCAAACGAGAGCAAGGGAGCTTTGCTCTCGTTTGACGGGAGTAAAGCTCCCTTGCTCCCCGATCAGACCTGCTTGGCGGCGGTGAGGGCTACCGGGTCGAAGGAGGTGGGGTCCTCATCGACCAGGCGGCGTAGTTCCGACTTCATCCTCGGGTCCCAGAACATCCGGATGTGGTTGGCGATCGCCTTCGCCGCCTCGTCGACCGGCAGGTGCCGGAACTGCACGGCGATGTCGTTGGCCATCCGCACCTGAGGCGAGATCGTGCTCGTCATGTCGCTCCTCGACTAGTCCGCCAGCGCCGGTTCCTCGTCGCGGGCCGCGTCGTGCCGGTCCGCCGCGTGCTTGAGGCCCACCTGCACCGCCGTCACCTTGTACTCGGGGCAGTTCGTCGCCCAGTCGGAGTTCTCCGTGGTCACCACGTTCGCCCCGGTCACGGGGTGGTGGAACGTCGTGTACACGACCCCCACGGGCATCCGGTCGGCGATCAGCGCGCGCAGCGTCGTGGTGCCCACCCGGCTGGAAAGCGTCACCTCGTCGCCGTTCTCGATGCCCCTCACCTCGGCGTCGTGCGGGTGGATCTCCAGCACGTCCTCCGGGTGCCACGCGACGTTGGCGGTGCGCCGCGTCTGCGCGCCCACGTTGTACTGCGACAGGATGCGGCCGGTGGTGAGGATCAGCGGGTACTTGCGCGTGCTGCGTTCCCGCGTCGCCACGAACGGCGTCTGCACGAACCGGCCCTTGCCGCGCACGAAGGCGTCGACATGCATCGTCGGCGTGCCCTCCGGGGCCTTGTCGTTGCACGGCCACTGCACGCTGCCGAGCTTGTCGAGCTTCTCGAACGAGACACCAGCGAAGGTCGGCGTCACCGCCGCGATCTCCGCCATGATCTCGCGCGGGTGCTCGTAGTTCATGTCGTAGCCCATCGCCTGCGCGATCTCGCACGCCACGCGCCACTCGTCCTTGCCCGTCTTCGGCGCCATCACCGGGCGCACGCGGTTGATGCGCCGCTCGGCGTTGGTGAACGTGCCGTCCTTCTCCAGGAACGACGTGCCCGGCAGGAAGACGTGCGCGAACTTCGCCGTCTCGTTGAGGAACAGGTCCTGCACCACCACCAGCTCCATCGCTGAAAGGGCGGCGTTGACGTGCTGGGTGTTCGGGTCGGACTGCGCGATGTCCTCACCCTGCACGAACAGGCCGAGGAACGTGCCGTCCACGGCGGCGTCGAACATGTTCGGGATCCGCAGGCCCGGCTCCGGGAGGATCGGGCGCTCCCACAGCTTCTCGAACACCTCGCGCACGGCGTCGTCGGACACGTGCCGGTAACCCGACAGCTCGTGCGGGAACGAGCCCATGTCGCACGAGCCCTGCACGTTGTTCTGCCCGCGCAGCGGGTTCACCCCCACTCCCTCGCGGCCGATGTTGCCCGTGGCCATCGCGAGGTTCGCCATGCCCATCACCATCGTGGAGCCCTGGCTGTGCTCGGTGACGCCGAGGCCGTAGTAGATCGCGCCGTTGCCCGCGCCTCCGTAAAGCCGTGCCGCCGCGCGCACCTGCTCCGCGGGCACGCCGGTGATCGACTCGGTGGCCTCGGGGCTGTTCTCCTCACGGGCGATGAACGCGGCCCACTCGTCGAACTCCTCGCAGCGGTCGGCCACGAACGACCGGTCGACGAGGCCCTCGGTGACCACGACGTGCGCCATCGCGTTGACGATCGCGACGTTGGTGCCAGGTGCGAGCTGGAGGTGGTGCTCCGCCTCGATGTACGGCGAGCGCACGAGGTCGATCCGCCTCGGGTCTATGACGATCAGCTTGGCGCCCTCGCGCAGCCTGCGCTTCATGCGCGAGGCGAACACGGGGTGCCCGTCGGTCGGGTTCGCGCCGATCACCACGATCACGTCGGCCTGTGCGACCGAGCGGAAGTCCTGCGTGCCCGCCGAGGTGCCGAACGTCTGCTTGAGGCCGTAGCCGGTGGGCGAGTGGCAGACCCGGGCGCACGTGTCGACGTTGTTGTTGCCGAACGCCGCGCGCACCATCTTCTGCACCACGTAGACCTCTTCGTTGGTGCAGCGCGACGACGTGATGCCGCCGATGGAACCGGCGCCGTGGCGGGCCTGGATGTCGCGGAACTTCTCGGCGACGTACGAGATCGCGGTCTCCCAGTCGACCTCGCGCCACTCGTCGGTGATCTTCTCGCGGATCATCGGGTTGAGCTTGCGGTCGGGGTGGGTCGCGTACCCGAACGCGAACCGGCCCTTGACGCACGAGTGGCCCTCGTTGGCGCCGCCGTCCTTGTACGGCACCATGCGCACGAGCTCGTCGCCACGCAGCTCGGCCTTGAACGAGCAGCCGACGCCGCAGTAGGCGCACGTGGTGAGCACGGTCCGCGTCGGCATGCCGAGGTCCACGACGGACTTCTCCTGCAGCGTCGCGGTCGGGCACGCCTGCACGCACGCGCCACACGAGACGCATTCGGAGTCCATGAACAGCTCGGCGGCGCCCGGCGACACCTTGGAGTCGAAGCCGCGGCCCTCGATCGTCAGGGCGAACGTCCCCTGCACCTCGCCGCAGGCCCGCACGCACCGCGAGCACACGATGCACTTGGACGCGTCGAAGTCGAAGTACGGGTTGCTGGTGTCCTTGGGCGCGTCGAGGTGGTTCTCGCCCTCGTAGCCGTAGCGCACCTGCCGCAGCCCGACGACGCCGGACATGTCCTGCAGCTCGCAGTCGCCGTTGGCGGCGCACGTGAGGCAGTCGAGCGGGTGGTCGGAGATGTAGAGCTCCATCACGCCCTGCCGCAGCTTTTCCAGCTTCGGCGTCTGCGTGCGCACCTTCATACCCTCGGCCACGGGCGTGGTGCACGAGGCCGGGGTGCCCTTCTTGCCGTCGATCTCCACGAGACACAGCCGGCAGGAGCCGAACGCCTCGAGGCTGTCGGTGGCGCACAGCTTCGGGACGTCCGTCCCGGTCTCCGCCGCCGCGCGCATGATCGACGTGCCCTCCGGCACGGTCACTGGCACGCCGTCGATCTCGACGGTCACGGTCGCCGGTCCCGGCTTGGCCGGGGTGCCGAAGTCGTGTTCCTTCAACAGACCCATGGTCTACTTCGCCTCCTCGTGGCGGGCGTTGTTCGTCATGAAGTCGTCGGGAAAATGGGTCAGCGCACTGCGCACCGGGTTGGGGGTCAGCCCGCCCATCGCGCACAGCGACCCGTCGGTCATCAGCTCGCAGAGGTCGTTCAGCAGCGCGAGGTTGCCGTCCCGGTCCTCGCCGCCCGTGATCTTGTCGATCACCTCGACGCCGCGTACGGCGCCGACGCGACACGGCGTGCACTTGCCGCACGACTCCTCGGCACAGAACTCCATCGCGAACCGTGCCATCGCCGCCATGTCCACGGTGTCGTCGAACACCACCACCCCGCCGTGGCCCAGCATCGCGTCCGCGGCCGCGAACGCCTCGTAGTCCATCGGCAGCTCGAACTGCGAGGTCGGCACGTACGAGCCGAGCGGGCCGCCGACCTGCGCGGCCCGCACCGGGCGGCCGGAACGCGTGCCGCCGCCGTAGCCGTTGACGAGCTCGCCGAGCGTGATGCCGAACGCGGTCTCGAACACCCCGCCGCGCGCGATGTTGCCCGCCAGCTGGAACACCTGCGTGCCACGGGAACGTTCGACGCCGAGGTCGGCATACGCCTGCGGGCCGTCGGCGAGGATCGTCGGCACACTGGCGAGGGTCAGCACGTTGTTCACCACGGTCGGCTTGCCGAACAGCCCGGTGATCGCGGGGATCGGCGGTTTCGAGCGGACCATGCCGCGCTTGCCCTCGAGGCTCTCCAGCATGGAGGTCTCCTCGCCGCAGATGTAGGCGCCCGCGCCCACGCGCACGAAGAGGTCGAACTTCAGCCCGGAGCCGAGCACGTTCTCACCGAGCCAGCCGTGCGCGTAGGCGATGTCGATGGCCCTGCGCATCGTGTTCACGGCGTCCGGGTACTCCGAGCGGATGTAGATGTAGCCCTCGCTCGCGCCCACCGCGTGCGCGGCGATGGTCATGCCCTCGATGAGGCAGAACGGGTCGCCCTCCATGAGCATCCGGTCGGCGAACGTGCCGCTGTCGCCCTCGTCGGCGTTGCAGCACACGAACTTCAGCGGGCCCTCGGTGCCGCGCACCGTGTTCCACTTGATGCCCGCGGGGAACCCCGCGCCGCCGCGGCCGCGCAGGCCCGACTCGGTCACCTGTGCGACCACGTCCGCGGGGTCGAGCTCCAGTGCCCTGCGCAGCCCAGCGAGCCCGCCGTTCGCCTCGTAGTCCTCTGTGGATAGTGGGTCGGTGACGCCGACCCTGGCGAAGCACAGGCGCTGCTGGTCGCGCATCCACGACAGCTCGTCGACGACGCCCTGGCACAGCTCGTGCGGCGCGCCCTCGAACAGCCCGGCCTCGACGAGACCGGGCACGGCCTCAGGCGTCACCGGCCCGTAGCCGACGCGGCCCCGGTCGGTCTCCACCTCCACGAACGGTTCGAGCCAGAGCATGCCGCGCGAGCCGTTGCGCACGATCCGGACGGGTTCGGCGCCCGCCTCGCGCTGGATCGCGGCGGCGACCTCGTTGGCGCCCACCGAGACGGCTGCCGAGTCCCTCGGCACGTAGACGGTGATCATGCGGTCTCCTCGCCACCTTCCGCGCGTACCAGCAGCTCCACCAGGCGCGCCCGGTCCATGAGCCCGTACATCCGGCCGTTGATCTGGGCCGCGGGGCCGAGGGCGCAGTTGCCGAGGCAGAAGACCTGCCCGAGCGTCACCGAGCCGTCCGGCGTCGTCTGCCCCACCTTCACGCCGAACACCTGCTCGGCGTCCGCCACGAGGCGCTCCGCACCCACCGACTGGCAGGCCTCCGCGCGGCACAGTCGCACCGTCGTGGTGCCCGAGGGCTCGGCCTGGAAGTCGGAGTAGAAGGTGATCACGCCGTGCACGTCGGCGCGGCTCATGTTCAGCTCGTTCGCCAGCACCGGAACCACTTCCGGGGCGATGTAGCCGAACTCGGCCTGGATGCCGTGCAGGATCGGGAGCAGGGCTCCTCGCTCGCCCTTGTGCGCGTCGATCACGGCTCGAACGCGTTCCACGACCGACGTACCGGCGCTGTCCACCGCCATACCGCAACCTCCTTGATGTATACGGTATACATCGTCGATCGTACCCGCGCGGTGACGTAGACAACAAGGGTACGTTCCGCCGGGCGGGTGTGGAACGCACCGAATCGCTCGTCAGCCCCCGTCCGGGGCGCCGAGCTGCTTGCTGATCTCCCGCGCGGCCTCGACGATCACGGGCAGCGTCTCCGCCTCGATGTCGGCCACGCTCAGCTCCCCTGCGGGCACCGACATGCTCAGCGACGCGATGGCGCGGCCCCCCGAGTCGAGCACCGGCGCGGAGAACGAGCGCACACCCTCCTCGAACTCCTGGTCCACCAGCGCCCAGCCCTGCGTGCGCACCTCCCGCAGGATCTCGCGCAGCCGGTCCGGGTCGGTCACCGTCCGCGCGGTGATCCTCGGAAACGGCGCGTGGTGCAGGAACTCCTCGATTTCGTGTTCGGGCAGCCAGGCCAGCAGCACGCGGCCCATCGACGTCGCGAACGCGGGCAGCCGCGTACCCGTGGTGAGCGTGTGCCGCATGACGCGGCGGGAGGGCACACGGGTCAGGAACACCGCGTCCTCGCCGTCGAGCGCAGCCAGCGAGCACGTGTGCCCCGTGACCTTGGTGACGTCCTCCATGTAGGGCTGGGCCACCTCGGTCAGGTTGAGCGAAGACAGGTAGGCGTTGCCCAGTGCGAGGACGTGCGGCGTGAGCACGTACTGCCTGCCCTCGGTGCGGACGTAGCCCAGCCGCTCCAGCGTGAGCACGAGGCGCCGCACGGTCGGGCGGGAAAGGCCGGTCAGCTCGGAAAGCTCGCCGAGGGTCAGCCTGGGGCGGCGGTCCGAGAAGGCGAGGATCACCGAGAGACCGCGTTCGAGCGACTGGACGTAGTCCTTCTCGTCGGGCGACTTCATCGGGCGAACCTGCCCAGTTTCTCCTCGTCGATCGTCACGCCGAGACCCGGCCCGCTCGGCACGCGCAACGCGCCGTCGGCGTACGTCAGCGGGTCGGTGACCAGGTCCTCGGCGAGCAACAACGGGCCGAACAGCTCACAGCCGAACGTGACGCCCCTGATGGCCGCGTAGGCGTGTGCCGCCGCGGCGGTGCCGATGGAACTCTCGATGCTCGACCCGCCGTGGCAGGGCAGGCCCGCCGCCTCCGCGACCGCGGCGACCCTCCTCGTCGCCGACAGACCGCCGTGCTTGTGCACCTTCAGCGAGAAGATGTCCGCCGCCTCCTCGCCGACCAGCCGCAGGGCGTCGTGCGGGGTCAGCAGGCTCTCGTCGGCCATCACCGGGATCGTCAGCCGCGCGGCGAGCCTGCGCATCGCGTCGACGTTCCAGCCCGGCACCGGCTGCTCGACCAGGTCGACGCCGGCCTCCTCCAGCACGGGCAGCCAACGAGCCGACGTCGGCTCGTCCCACGCCGCGTTGAGGTCGACGCGCACGCTGGCCTTGTCGCCGAGCGCCCTGGCCACCGAGGCGACGCGCGCGGTGTCCGCGGCAGGGTCGAGCGCGCCCATCTTGAGCTTGAACGACGCGTGCAGGCCCGAGGAGAGCTTCTCCTCGGCCTCGGCGAACACCACCTCCGACTCCTCGGCGCCGAGCGCCCACGTCACGGGAATCGACTCGCGGTACAGCCCGCCGAGCAGCTGGTACACCGGCACGCCGAGCGTCCTTCCCCACGCGTCGAAGATCGCCATCTCCAGCGCCGCCTTGGCGAAGGAGTTCCGCGCGGCCACGCGGTCGAGCCGGTCCATCAGGTAGTCCACGCGCGACACTTCGGCGCCGACGAGCTGCGGGGCGAGGTACTCGTCGACCATCACCTTCATCGACTCGACACTCTCCCCGCCCCACCACGGTCCGCCGGGCACCACGGCCTCGCCGACCCCCTCGGCGCCGCCCTCGGTGCGCAGCCGCACCACCAGGTAGCTCTGCCTGGTCGCACTCATCGACTTGAACTTGTGCGGTCGGCGCAGCGGCAGGTCGACCACCACCGTGCGGACCGAAGCGATGGACAGCTCTCCCATCACGCGGGATCCAGTGTGAAGTCGTACTCGGCCGCGTAGCGCCCGTCGCCGAGGTGGGCCAGCTCCAGCGTGAGCTCCGGCTTCACGGCGCTCGCGATGTCCTCGTCGACGTACTCGCCGCCCGCGAAGAACAGCTGGCTCGTCAGCGTCCGGCAACCCTGCGCGCGCACCATCATGTGCAGGTGTGCGGGCCGCCAGTGGTGCCAGCCCGCGGCCCTGATCAGCTGACCGGTCGGACCTTCCTTCGGGATCTCGTACGGCGCCGGGACAACCGTCGTGATCTCGAACCGGCCGTCCGCGCCGGTGGTGACGTTCGCGCGGAGGTTCCACTGTGGAGGGTCGGGGTGGAACTGCGAGTAGTAGCCGAGCGCGTCGGCCTGCCAGATGTCCACCACCGAGCCGGGCAGCGGGTTGCCGTCGAGGTCGCGGACGGTTCCGGAGAACACCAGCACGTCGCCCGGCTCGTCCGGCCGCTGCGGGAGCGTGGCCGGTGAGGACAGCTCGGGCGCGCCCGGGACGTAGTACGGGCCCTCGATGCACCCGGAGCTGCCCTGGCGCCGCTCGGAGGCGAGCTTCTCGATCGTGTGCTCGAAGAACACGTCGAGCAACAGCGGCCACTCGCCGGCCTCGCCGACCTTGATCAACCACGCCTTGGCCGCCTGGTACTCGGGGTAGGTCACCGAGTGCCGCACCAGCCGCTCGTTGATCACGCCGAAGATGTCGGCCACCACCTCCGCCGTGCGCTGCTGGGTGGGGTTCACCGGTGCGGTCGCTGTCATGACTACCTCCTCCGGAGGCTGACGTCGTCGGGATTGACGAGGTCTGGGGCGGTCCAGCCGTCGAGGTCGTACTCGGCCATGCACCGCTCGGCGAAGCCCTTCATGGCGTCGGCCGCGCCGGACTGCTGGGCGGCGAAGAGCAGTTCGGCGCGCACGCCCTCGTGGTTGCCGGAGTAGTTGCGCTCGTAGAGCTCGTGGCGGCCGCCGAACTCACTGCCGATCGAGTCCCAGATCAGCTTCATCAGCTTCACGCGCTCGATCGCGTCGATGCCGTTGGAGCCGCGCACGTATTTGTCGAGATACGGCCGCGTCTCGGGTGACTTGAAGTCGTCCGCGTGCGAGGGCAGGTAGATCAGCCCGCTGCCGAGGTCCTGCATGATGATCTCGCGCACGCGCGGGTAGCCGACGGTCATGAACCAGCGGTAGGCCAGGCCGTAGTCCAGATGCGGCAGCACCGCGCCGTCGACCCACTGGTCCGGGTTGGCGGCCATCGCGTCGGAGATGGCCCAGAACATGTTGCGCCAGCCGATGACCTCGCCGACGCGGGTCTGGATGCCGCGGAAGTCCTTGGTGCCGGTGGCTTCCACGCCCTTTATCAGCAGTCCGGCGATGAAGTCGAGCTTGACGGCCAGGCGGGTGACGCCGTGGAAGGTGAAGCGGTGCAGGAAGCCGGAGCCGGGGAAGAACGTGCTCGCCTTCTCGGGATCGCCGTAGATGAAGACGTCCTCCCACGGGATCTTCACCTTGTCCAGGATGAAGATCGTGTCGTTCTCGTCGAACCGTGACGAGAGCGGGTAGTCGAAAGGACTCGACATCACGTCGGCGGTGTTGGCGTAGGAGTGCCGGCAGATGAGCTTCATGCCCGGTGCACCCATCGGCACGGTGCACACGAGCGCGAACTCGCGCTTCTTGATCGGCAGGCCGTAGTGGGCGATGAAGTTGTAGT
>NZ_QEQT01000055.1:0-52929 GCF_003311655.1 Prauserella sp. PE36
TCCGGACCGCGAGTCCCCCACTCCCGACCGCGAGTCCCCCGCTCCGGACCGCGAGTTGCCCGCTCCGGACCGCGAGTCCGCCACTCCCGACCGCGAGTCCCCCACTCCCGACCGCGAGTCCCCCACTCCCGACCGCGAGTTGCCCGCTCCGGACCGCGAGTCCCCCGCTCCGGACCGCGAGTCCCGCACTCCCGACCGCGAGTTGCCCACTCGGGACGACGCAAGGCACCCCAGGTCGCCCGAACCCGAACGCAGTGAAGGCCACCTTCACTGCGTTGAACAGGCACAGCGGCGCGCAGCGCCTCCGCTTGGGTGGTGGGGGGAGGCGGGCGGGCGCAGGGAGGGTGATCTTCACTGCAGCCAGCGCGTCCCGGCAGACCCCGGCCCCCAACGGGGAACTCGCGGGCCCGAACGGGCAACTCGCGCGTCCGAACGGGGAACTCGCGCGCCCCAACGGGCAACTCGCGCGCCCCAACGGGCAACTCGCGCGCCCGAACGGGGAACTCGCGCGCCCGGGCGGGGAACTCGCGGTTCAGCCCAGGCGGTAGCCCATGCCGCGCACGGTCACGATGTGGTCCTGGCCGATCTTGCGGCGCAGGGTCCGCACGTAGACGTCCACGACGTTCGAGCCGGGATCGAAGTCGTACCCCCACACGTGCGAGAGGATCTGCTCGCGCGAGAGCACCTGCCCCGGATGCCGGAGGAACAGCTCCAGCAGAGAGAACTCCCGCGCCGTGAGGTCCACCACGCCGTGAGGGGTCTCCGCGCGGCGCGTACGGAGATCCAGCGACACCGGCCCGTTGCGAAGCACCGTCACCTCGGGCGTGCGATCGGCAGGCCGCAGCCGGAGACGTACCCGCGCGAGCAGCTCCTCGAACCGGAACGGCTTGGTCATGTAGTCGTCGGCGCCGCCCTCCAGGCCGGCGACCGTGTCGTTCACCGAGCCACGCGCCGTCAGGATGATCACCGGCGTGCTGACCCGCGCCTGCCGCATCGCCTGCAGCACCGCGAAACCGTCCCGCCTCGGCAGCCCGAGGTCGAGCACGACGAGGTCGTACCCGCCCGCCACGACATGGGCGAGCGCGGCGTCGCCGTCACCCACCACCGTGGTCACGAAACCGTTGGCTCGCAAGCCCTTCTCGACGAACGAGGCGATGCGCTGCTCGTCCTCGGCGATCAGGATCCGGCTCATCCGCGTGCTCCCCCCGCTGGTAGTTCGATCCCGAACGTCGCCCCCTGCCCCGGCTGCGACACGACCCTGGCCTGGCCGTGATGTGCCTCGGCGATGGCCTTGACGATCGCCAGGCCGAGCCCGGCCCCACTGCCGTCTCGCGCGCCGGTGGCACCGCGCACGAATCGGTCGAAGATCCGCGGAGCGTCCTCCTGCGACACACCGGGGCCGGTGTCGGTTACCCAGAACGACACCGATCCGTTGTGGACGGCCGAGCCGATCCGGATCACCGCGCCATCCTGCGTGTGCTGCACGGCATTCTGCGCCAGCTGCACCACCGCCTGCGTGACCCGCTGACCGTCGATCCAGACCTCACCCTCGCCGAGCGACTCCAGTATCCACGACCTCGGGGCGATGGCCCTGACCTTCGCGTCGATGTCGCTCGTCAGCTCCGGCACGGACGTCCACTCGGGACGCAGGAAGTCCGGCTGCTCCGCCTTCGCCAGCAGCAACAGGTCGTCGACGATGCGCGCCATCCGGTCGAGCTCGTCGGTGCACAGCCGCACGACCTCGGCTCGCTCGGCAGGATCGTCACCCATCACCTCCAGGTGCCCCCGGATGATCGTGATGGGGGTGCGCAGCTCGTGGCCCGCGTCGTCGAGGAACTGCCTGCGCGTGGCGAACGCGCTCTCCAGCCGGTCGAGCATCGCGTTGAACTGCTCGGCGAGCGCGGCGATGTCGTCGCGGCCGTGCACAGGGATCCGGTGGGTGAGGTCCTGCTCGGTCAGTTCCGCAGCCGCGCGGCGCACCGTGTTGACCGGGGCAAGGATCTGCCCGGCGACCACCCACGACACCCCGGCGGCCAGCACGAGCGCGACCGCGCTGATCGCCAGCAGCGTGCGCACGGTGTCGTTGGCGTCGGCCTTCGCGATGTCGACGACGTAGCCACTGACGAACCACGCCCGCGGCTGGCCCGAGCCGGACGGCGGCAGCACGTCGACCCGCAGCCAGCGCAGCTCGCCGCCCTCGGTCTGCACGGTTCCGGTCGCCTGCGGCGCGTTCACGATCTCCCGCAGCAGGGCGTCGTCGAACGCGACGTGGTCGAGCCCCTGGTCGCTCTGCCGCACGGTGTTGAGACCGTTGCCCTCGGCCACAACACCCAACAGCACCTCGGCCCGGTCCGGGTACTGGCCGGCGAGATGCCGTTCGAACAGCTGGTACGGGTCGGTCAGCTGCTGGTCCGTCGCCGGGTCCCGGCCCATCTGGGCGACCCGACGGAACTCCTCGACGTCCTGCTCGAGACCGCTGTTGACCCTGCGGTCGATGGCCCGGTACTCGAACTCGGCGACGAGCAGCACGACGGTGGCGAGCCCGGCGGTCATCACCAGCACGAGCCAGCCCATGATCTGCACCCTCGCCGGCACTCGCGTGCCGCGCGCCGACGCCGGTTTGCCCGCGATCGGCTGGTACACGGTCGGCCGGTCGCTCAGCGGAGCGCCCGGCTGCCGACCCGAGCCGTCAGCCATCGTCGCCGTCGTCGTCGCGGTCGTCGTCGCGGTCGTCGTCGTCATCATCGTCGTCGTCCACCGGCGGTGGGGGTGGCAGCTTCGTGTCGCTCGGTGTGCTCGTCGGCTCGCTGGACGACGGGGTCGGCGTGGCGGCCGAGGTTCCCGCCGGTGCGGACTCCCCGATACGCACGACCTGGGAGGTCTCCTTCGGCGGGCTCGGTTCCGACAGCAGCAGCGTGGCCAGCACGGCAGCGACGGGCAGGGCGAGCACCGCCACCAGCGCGACGATTCGCGGTGTTCGACTCATACCCTCACCCTCTCGCCCGGAGGCGAAAGCCCGATGAGCCGAAGATGAGGAAATCTTCATCGACGGCTCACCCGGCCATCGTCCCTAGCTTTTCGCGACGGCGACGCTGACCTTGTCGCCGTCACCCACCGAACCGGAGAATCCGGAGGGCACCGGGCCGTACTCGACCGCGGTGGCGAGGGTCTCGGCGGCGACGAACCGCTCGTGCGCCCTCGCGGCGGCGAGCACGTCCTCCGGCGCGTCGACGGTCAGCGTGATCCGGTCGGCCACGTCGAGCCCGGCGTCGCGGCGGGCCTGCTGCACCACGCGCACCAGGTCCCTGGCAACGCCCTCGGCCGCGAGGTCCGGCGTGACGTCGGTGTCGAGCAGGACGAGGCCGGAGCCTCCGGGCAGCTCGGCCGCCGCGCCGGAGTCCTTCGCGACGAGCCTGCGCTCGTACTCGCCGTCGACCAGCTCGATCCCGGCAGCCACCACGGCGCCCTCCGGTGTGGTGCTCCACTCCCCGGCCTTGACCGCCTTGATGACGCGCTGCACGTCCTTGCCGAGCCGTGGCCCCGCCGCCCGCGCGTTCACCGCGACCTCGAACCCGCCATGCGCGGCGACGTCGGTGGTCAGCTCAACCGACTTGACGTTCACCTCGTCGCGGATGATGTCGGCGAACGGCCGGAGCAGCTCGGAGTCCTCCGCCGCCACCAGCAGCTTCGCCAGCGGCAGCCGCACGCGGAGTTTGTTGGCCTTCCGCAGCGACAGCGCCGACGAGCACACCTGGCGCACCCGGTCCATGGCCGTGACGAGCGCGGCGTCGGCGGGCAGCTCGGACACGCTCGGCCAGTCCGTGAGGTGCACGGACCGGCCGCCGGTGAGCCCGCGCCACACCGCCTCGGTGGTCAGCGGCAGGAGCGGCGCCGCCGTCCGGCAGACCACCTCGAGCACGGTGTGCAGGGTGTCGATGGCGTCCTGCTCCCCGGCCCAGAACCGGTCGCGCGAGCGCCGCACGTACCAGTTCGTCAGCACCTCGAGGAAGTCCCGCAGGGTCGCGCACGCGCCCGCGACGTCGTAGTGGTCGAGCGCGTACTCGACGTCGGTGACGAGCTCGTGGGTCTTGGCCAGCACGTAGCGGTCGAGCACGTGCTGGGAATCGGTGCGGACCTTGCCCTCCACGCCCTCGGCGCCCGCGTACAGCGCGAGGAAGTAGTACGAGTTCCACAGCGGCAGCACGGCCTGGCGCACGGCGTCGCGGATGCCCTTGTCGGTGACGATCAGGTTCCCGCCGCGCAGGATCGGGCTGGCCATGAGGTACCAGCGCATCGCGTCGGAGCCGTCGCGATCGAACACCTCGGTGACGTCCGGGTAGTTGCGCAGCGACTTCGACATCTTCTGCCCGTCGGAGCCGAGCACGATGCCGTGCGAGACGCAGGTCCGGAACGACGGCCGGTCGAACAGCGCCGTCGCCAGCACGTGCAGCGTGTAGAACCAGCCGCGGGTCTGGCCGATGTACTCGACGATGAAGTCGCCAGGGTAGTGGTGCTCGAACCAGTCGGCGTTCTCGAACGGGTAGTGCACCTGGGCGTACGGCATCGAGCCCGAGTCGAACCACACGTCGAGCACGTCCGGCACGCGGCGCATCGTCGACTTCCCCGTCGGGTCGTCCGGGTTGGGCCTGGTCAGCTCGTCGATGTAGGGCCGGTGCAGGTCGGTCGGCCGCACCCCGAAGTCGCGCTCCAGCTCGTCGAGAGAGCCGTAGACGTCCACGCGAGGGTAGTTCGGGTCATCCGAGGTCCACACCGGGATCGGCGTGCCCCAGTACCGGTTGCGCGAGATGGACCAGTCGCGGGCGTTCTCCAGCCACTTGCCGAACTGGCCGTCCTTGACGTGCTCCGGGTACCACGTGATCTGCTGGTTCAGCTCGACCATGCGGTCCTTGAACTCGGTGACCGCCACGAACCACGACGACACCGCGCGGTAGATCAGCGGGTTGCGGCAGCGCCAGCAGTGCGGGTACGAGTGCTCGTAGGTCTCGTGCCGCAGCAGGATGGCGCCCTGCCGCGCCGCGGACCCCGTGCCGTTCTTGAGGTCGCGGATGATGTCGGCGTTGGCTTCGAAGACGTTCTGGCCCTCGTAGTCGGGCACCTGCGCGTCGAAGCGGCCCTTGGAGTCGACCGGCGTCACCGGGGTGATGCCCGCCGCGTCGGTGACGACCTTGTCCTCCTCACCGTAGGCCGGTGCGATGTGGACGATGCCCGTGCCGTCGTCGGTGGTCACGTAGTCGGCGGCGAGCACCCGGTGGGCGTTCTCGTGGCCGGCGAAGTACGGGAACGGTGGCGCGTAGCGGGTGCCGAGCAGGTCGGCCCCCTTGTACCTGGCGACCACCGACGGCTCCTCGCCGAGCTCCTTCGCGTAGGCGCCGGCGCGGGCCTCCGCGAGCACGAACCGCCTGCCCTCGGCGTCGGCGACCTGGACGTAGTCGACGTCGGGATGCACGGCGGTGGCCAGGTTGGACGGGACCGTCCACGGTGTGGTGGTCCAGATGAGCAGGTACGCGCCGTCGAGGTCGCTGTCGTTGCCCTCGACGCGGTAGCCGATGGTCACCGCGGGGTCCTGGCGGCTCTGGTAGACGTCGTCGTCCATCCGCAGCTCGTGGTTGGACAGCGGCGTCTCGTCGCGCCAGCAGTACGGCAGCACCCGGTAGCCCTCGTACACGAGGCCCTTGTCCCAGAGCTGCTTGAACGCCCAGATCACCGACTCCATGTAGGTGACGTCGAGCGTCTTGTAGTCGTGGTCGAAGTCCACCCACCGGGCCTGGCGGGTGACGTACTCCTGCCACTCCTTGGTGTAGCGCAGCACTGACTCGCGGCAGGCGCGGTTGAACTCCGCGATGCCCATCTCGTCGATCTGCGACTTGTCGGTGATGCCCAGCTGGCGCTCGGCCTCCAGCTCGGCGGGCAGCCCGTGGGTGTCCCAGCCGAAGCGGCGCTCGACGCGCTTGCCGCGCATGGTCTGGTAGCGGGGGACGATGTCCTTGACGTAGCCCGTCAGCAGGTGGCCGTAGTGCGGGAGGCCGTTGGCGAAGGGCGGGCCGTCGTAGAAGACGTACTCGTTGGCGCCGTCGGTGCCGGGCTCGCGGGCTTCCACGGTCGCCGCGAACGTGCGGTCCGACTCCCAGTAGGCCAGCACGTCCTTCTCCAGCACGGGGAACGACGGCTGGGAGGGGACCTGGTCGGCGGGCTGCCCGCCGACGGAAGCCTTGGGGTACATCCGGGGTGCTCCTCGCGGTTCGTCTGCTCTCGTACGGGCTCGGCGAGCCCACACGGGGACGACACGGCGCACTGGGCGCACGTTCCGCGGTACCACCCCGCTTGCCCGCGCCGCTGGGGCGAGGGCCTCTCGTTCGGCGGCTGTGACGGGCCGCGACCGTCCGGTTCTACTGAGGCGCGCACCGCGCCCGTTCTTCCGGAGGCTCCCCGGTGATGGCCGGATCGACGCCTGTGCCTACCAGATTAACGGGTCCCGGCAAACCCTTTGTGCTCGGCTCCTGGACCTCAGTAGCTCACTTGCGCGATTCGCGCTTCTCGCGGTGCTCTGCGGCGAGGGTCGCGTCCGGGGTGCACAGCGCGCACGGCGTGAAGCCGAGGTCGCGGGCCTCCTTGACGGGCAGCGGGATGGTGTCCTTGCTCTCCAGCCACGTGCACCCGCCGAGGTGGTAGCGCGGGTACTCGTCCACCACGAGCACCTCGGTCTCGAGCGCCGAGACCACGAGCAGGTCGGCCGCGTCGGTCTGCTCCTCGGCCGGCTCTCCGGCGACGGTCTTGAGTTCGCCGGTCGCGGGAAGCAACGCCGTCTGGCCCTCCTCGGTGGGCTCGTCCGTCGTCTCCCGCTCGGCGTCCTTCTCCCCCGGCTCGTCCCCTTCGGCATCCGGTTCGGCGTCGGCGGGGCTCTGCGCCCTTGCCGCCGCGCGCCTGCGCAGCCAGTCGACGACCAGCAGGAGTCCGGCGAGCACGGAGAGACCGATGGAGATCCAGGCCCACAGCGAGTTGGCGGTGATGAGCGCCGTGACCACCAGTCCGAGGGCGGCCAGCACCAGGATGAGGACGAAGTAGAGCACGGTGAATTACAGCACGGAGGAGACAGAAAAACGGTTCCGACCCTCCCACAAGGAGTGTCGGAACCGTTTCTGAGCGCTATGTGCGGGCGTCAGCCCGCTTCAGCACGGGGACCGAACGAGTAACCCTGCCCACTGCCGCCGCCCGCGCTGCCGCTGCCGGACTGACCGGAGCCGGACGAGGACGCCGAAGCAGGTGCGGCGGAGCCGCGGTCGTCGAGTTCGCGCAGCTGGGACTCGAGGAACCCGCGCAGGCGCGTGCGGTATTCGCGCTCGATGGTGCGCAGCTCCTCGATCTTCTTGTTCAGCGAGCTCTTCTCGGCGTTCAGGTTGTTCATCGTCTCGGTGTACTTGCGCTGCGCCTCGCGATCCAGGGTGGTCGCCTTGTCGCGCGCCTGGCGTTCGAGGGTCTCGGTCCTCGTCCGCGCGTCGTTCAGCATGGTCTCGGCACGGGTGCGTGCCTCGTTGACCATCGAGTCCGCCTTCGAGCGGGCGTCGGAGAGCAGCTGCTCGGACTTGGTCCGCGCCTCGGCCAGCATCCCGTCGGACTCGGTCTTGGCCTCGGCCGTCAGCCGGTCGGCCATCTCCTGCGCGAGCCCCAGGACCTTCGCGGCCTGCACGTTCGGCTCACCGCTGTCCCCCATGAAGCCGTGGGCCTGCGTCTGCTCCATCGACGACGGCGGGGGCACCGGCGCCAGCCTGCGGGACGGGGTCTCGTCGCGGGGCGGAGCCTGCGATGGGGCGCCGACACCTGCCTTCGCGGACTCCAGCTCGCTACGAGTCGATTCCAACTCGGCATCGAGCTGCTCGACCTGCTGCCGCAGCTCGTTATTGTCCTCGATCAACCGGGCAAGTTCGGTCTCCACCAGGTCGAGGAACGCATCAACCTCGTCCTCGTTGTAGCCCCGCTTGCCGATTGGAGGCTTGCTGAACGCGACGTTATGCACGTCAGCAGGGGTCAACGACATCTGATCACCTCACGCACTCCATGGCCTGCCGGACAACCCGGGTTCCCCGTTACCCGGGATACGCCAGTTGCATCAGTATGAACACAACCAACAGCAGCACCATAATCGATAAGTCCAGCCCCACGCCGCCGATCCGCACGATCGGAATAATCCGGCGGACGAGTCGAACCGGTGGGTCCGTCACTGTGTAGATGGTCTCGAGCGTGACCGCAACCCCGCCCGCGGGCCGCCAATCACGGGCGAACGCTCGAACCAGCTCCACCACGATCCGTGCCGTGAGCAGGAGCCAGAAGGCAAAGAGCAGCCAATAAAGGATCAACCGGACCGCATCCACGTCACCACTCTGCCACACCCCGGACGTCCGCCTAATGGCGGAGGAACAAGCCGCCCTCGGCGATGCGCCTGCGGTCCTCGGCGGTCACGTCGACATCCGGCGGTGAGAGCAAGAACACCTTGTTGGTGACCTTGTCCATGGACCCCCGGAGCGCGAACGCGAGCCCCGCCGCGAAGTCGACAAGTCGCTTCGCGTCGGCGTTCTCCATCTGGGTGAGATTGATGATCACGGGGGCGCCGTCGCGATACGCCTCGCCGATCTCGCGCGCCTCGTGGTAGCTCTTCGGGTGCAGCGTGGTGATCCGGCTCAGCGGGTCACGGCCGGCCGCCGACGACGCCGCCGCGCGCACCGGCTCGGGCGCCGGCCGCAGGCGAGCGACCGGGTCGGGCTGCCGGTCCACCGCGAGCGCTCCGTGTGTCGCGGGCTCACCCGGCGTGACCGGACGGCGAGTGCGCACCGGCTCGACCTCGTCGAACTCGTCCATCACGTGGTAGCGCGGCCTCGATCGCCGCGGCTGCGCTTCGCGGGGCTCGTCGTAGGCGTCGTAGTCGTCCTCGTCGGAGTAACCGCGCCGGTAGTCGTCGTCGAAGTCGTACTCGTCCTCGGCTGGGACCATCCCGAAGTAGGCCTTCAGCTTCTGCAGCGCGCTCATGCCCCTCCTTCGCCCTTCACGGCCGCCCCCACCCTGACGCTGAGTCACGCGCACGGACGCCGCTGTGGGTGAACCTCTCTATGGCGAGGCTAGACCGCGACCGCCGAGCAACGCAGTTCCGACACGCACACACGTTGACCCGTGCGCGATGGCTTGCTCCAGATCGCCGCTCATACCAGCGGAAATCTCGGTCGCCTCGGGATGATCACGACGAAGCGACCCGGCCGCCTCCGCGAGCCGCGCGAACGCGGGCGCCGGATCGGCACCCAGCGGAGCGACGGCCATAAGCCCCCGCAAGTGGAAAATGTCACTCTTCTCAGCGATCCGTTCCGCGAGGGCCGGTAACTCTCCGAGCGGGCAGCCGCCCCTGGCCGGATCGTCGTCGAGGCTCGCCTGCACCAGCACGTCGAGCGGGCGCTCGCGCCCGCCGGCGTCGAGCGCGGCGGCGACCGACTTGGCCAGCGCGTCGGCGAGCCGGGGCGAGTCGACCGTCTGCACCTCGGCAGCCCACCGGGCGACCGAGCGCGCCTTGTTGCGCTGGAGCCTGCCGACCATGTGCCAGCGGACCGCCGCGTCCGGGCGCAGCCGCGCGACCTCACCGGTCTTCGCCGCCGCCTCCTGGTCCCGGTTCTCGGCGAGGTCGGCCACGCCGAGGTCGGTCAGCAGCGCGGCGTCGTCGGCCGGGAACGTCTTGGTGACGGCCAGGAGGCGGACCTCGCTCTCGGAGCGGCCCGCGGCCTCGCACGCGGCGGCGATCCTGGCGCGGACTGCCGCGAGGTTCTCGGCGAGCTCGGCGCGGCGGTCCATGCTCAGGCCTCGATCCACGTGATGCCGGCCAGCCGGCCGGTCGGGGCCTGCCTGCGGTGGCTGAACAGCGTGTCGTCCTCGAAGGTGCATCGGGGGTCGACGCCGATCTTGCCCACACCCGCGTCGGCGAGCTGCCGCCACAACCCGGCGCGCAGGTCGAGGGCCGCGGTGCCCTTGCGGCTGCGACACCTGCTGCCCGGCAGGTGGGCCTCAACGTCGGCGGCCATCTCGAGCGGCACCTCGTAGCACTCGCCGCACACCGAGGGCCCGAGCAGTGCCTCGATGCGATGAGGCTGCGCGCCGAGCGAGCGCATGGCCTCCAGCGCCGCGGGCACCACGCCGACCCTGGCGCCGACGCGGCCGGCGTGGACGGCGGCGACGACCCCGGCCTCGGCGTCGCCGAGCAGCACGGGCACGCAGTCGGCGACGAGCACGACCAGCGCGACGCCCGGCCGCGCGGTCACGAGCGCGTCGGTGGCCTCGGCCGGCGCGCGCTCGGTGCCGTCGACGATCGTGGCGGTGCGGCCGTGGACCTGCTCCATCCAGGCGATGCGGTCCAGGCCCAGCTCGGAGGTGAGCCGCTCGCGGTTGGCGGCGACGGCGGCCGGGTCGTCGCCGACGTGGTCGCCGAGGTTGAACGAGTCGTACGGCGGCTTGGACGCACCGCCCGCCCTGGTCGTGACCACCCGCCGGATGCGCAACACGCCACCCTTTCCGTCAGTGCGAAGTCTTCCCGGAGAGCCTAATAAAAGCCCCCAAGGCCACGGTGATCAGCACAGCGACGCGCAGCGTCTCCGCTCGGGTGGTGGCGGGAGACGGGCGGGCGCGCTGAACGCACCAAAGGTGGCCTTGGGGGCAGTCGTCAGTGGGTCAGCGGCGCATGAAAGGCGGGACGTCGACGTCGTCGTCGGACGGGTCGTCGGTCACCGGGAAGGCGCGGCTGGGCAGGCTGCCCTGCGAGCGCTGTGCCGACGAGGTCGGCTGGTAGCCGCCGCGCGCGCCCGTGCCGGCCTGCGGGGGCAGCGACCCCGACTGGGAGCCGTGCCCGTTGCCCGCCGAGGGCGGCTGGGTGCGGGACACCGGCGGCGTCGGGTGCCCGTTGCCGCCGTTGCCCGCGGGCGGCGGGGTGCTTGGCGCGGACGCCTGCGCGGAACCACCGCCGCCGACCTGGCCTGCCTCGGCGGTCGCGGTGGAGCCGCGCGAGCCGAACGTGCCGGGGTCGAGCTTCTTGTGTGTGGGCGCGCCCGCGTCGAACCCGGCCGCGATCACGGTGACCCGCACCTCGTCGCCGAGCGAGTCGTCGATGATCGTGCCGAAGATGATGTTCGCTTCGGGGTGGGCGGACTCCTGCACCAGCGAGGCCGCCTCGTTGATCTCGAAGAGTCCCAGGTCGGAGCCACCCGCGATCGAGAGCAGCGCGCCGTGCGCACCGTCCATCGACGCCTCGAGCAGCGGCGAGTTGATCGCCTTCTCCGCGGCCTGCACGGCGCGACCCTCGCCACGCGCCGAGCCGATGCCCATCAGAGCGCTGCCCGCACCCGACATCACGCTCTTGACGTCGGCGAAGTCCAGGTTGATCAGTCCGGGCGTGGTGATCAGGTCCGTGATGCCCTGCACACCGGAGAGCAGCACCTCGTCGGCCGAGCGGAACGCGTCCATGAGCGAGACGCCGATGTCGCCGAGCTGCAGGAGCCGGTCGTTGGGGATCACGATCAGCGTGTCGCACTCGTTGCGCAGCGCCTGGATGCCCTCCTCGGCCTGGCGGCCGCGGCGCTTGCCCTCGAACGAGAACGGACGCGTGACGACACCGATCGTGAGCGCACCGAGCTTGCGCGCGATCTGCGCGACGACGGGCGCGCCACCGGTGCCGGTGCCACCGCCCTCGCCCGCGGTCACGAACACCATGTCGGCGCCCTTGAGGACCTCCTCGATCTCCTCGCGGTGGTCCTCCGCGGCCTTCTGCCCGACCTCGGGGGCGGCGCCGGCGCCGAGCCCGCGGGTCAGCTCCCGGCCGATGTCCAGCTTGACGTCGGCGTCGGACATCAGCAGCGCCTGCGCGTCGGTGTTCACCGCGATGAACTCGACACCCTTGAGGCCGACCTCGATCATCCGGTTCACGGCGTTCACGCCGCCGCCGCCGATACCGACGACCTTGATCACCGCGAGGTAATTGTGCGGGGGCGTCATCGGATTCGCCTTCCTGATCGTGGTGCTGTTCCTGCCTCCGCCGGAGGTCGACGACTTGGGTGGTGTGGTCCCCGAGAAACTCTCAACCTCTAGTCGAGGTTTAGAGTTATGTCAACTCCAACGTTGCTGTAGGACGGTAGGCATCGGGCAGGCTCGAATCCAGGAGCCACGCCGTGTGTCGCGGACGTCATTCGCCACAACGTGTTCCCGCGTTCGGCTCACGCCGTCAGGCTGGAGCAGGCGCAGCTCGTTGTCGCCGGGCCCCGATCGTCAACGGCGCATCGGTTCGCGCGGTGCGCCACAGCCCGGTAAGCACCACGTCGCCCATGGGTCCTCGTCGGTGGACTCGCCCTGGCCGGGCACAGGCTCAGCCGTCGTCACCGGCCAGGCCTCACGACACCGTCGGCAGCTCCGGACTCGAAACGTCGTAGATCTTGCCCTTGCGGGTCATGAGCGCGGCGAGCACCTTGCCCTTGCGGTCGGCCTGCTCGGCGTCGCCCCAGCGCACCACCTTGCCGTCGGCCAGCGTGAACTCCACGCTGCCCGGCGACTCCGCGCGCAGGACTGTGACGCGCTCCCGCAGCTGGCCGGGCAGCGAGGCGAGCACCTCGGTCACCGCGCGCGTCGCCGGGTCGCGAGGGCCCACCTCGGCGAGCTTCAGCTCGGGGAAACCCTTGGGCGGTTCGGGAATCTCCTTGTACACCACGCCACCGGTGTCCACGAGGAACAGCGCCTCACCCGTGTTGTAAAAGCCGATCGGGGTCCGCTCGGTCACCGCGATCTCGATCGTCGAGGGCCACGAGCGCGACACGTCGACCGTCGCCACGCCCGGCAGCGTCGCGACGCGCGCGGCGATGTCGTCGGTGTCCACGCGCAGCATCGCGCGCCGGTCAGGCACCTGCGCGACCTCCCGCACCTGCTCGGCCGGGATGCTCTCCGCGCCGACCACCTCCACCGAGCGCACGCCCAGCAGCGAGGTGAAGAACAGCACGTAGACCAGTCCCGCCACCGTGAGCACGCTCAGCAGCGCCACCCAGCGACGCCGCAGCGCCTTGCGCCGCGTCACTCCCGTGCCCGTGCGTGCCCTCGCCGACTCGGGCCTGCGGCCACGGCGGCTGCGCAGCTCCTCGGTGGTCCGCCGTCGCGACCGCGTCCGCCGCCGCTCCGGACGCTGACCCGCGCGCTGCCTCGTGGTGGTCATGGGCAGCGCCGCCTTTCGCCTGTCCCAGCAGCGGCGAAGCCGCATGGTGTGGCCGACAGCCGGCACCGCAGCGGGTTCTCAGCCGCCTCCTCGCGAGGACGGCGACCACATGGTGAATCGGCGTTCATGAGGAGGCGATCCCACAGCGAGGAGGAGGCTGAGGCCCCGCCGCCCGCGCCGCCACGCAAACCACTTCGCAACACTCCCTAGGCGCCACGGCGGTCGAGTTCGGCGAGGATCTCGGGCCCGAGCTGCGTGACGTCCCCAGCGCCCATGGTGACCAGCAGGTCGCCCGGCTTGACCAGGTCGGCGGCGAGCGCGGCCGCCCGGTCGAACGCGGGCTCGTAGTGCACGGTCGCGCCGGTGATCCGTTCGGCGATCAGCTCACCGGTGACGCCGGGCTCCGGCTCCTCCCGCGCACCGTAGACGTCGAGCAGGATCACCTCGTCGGCGAGCCCGAGCGCGGCGGCGAACTCGTTCGCGAAGGTCCTGGTGCGCGAGTACAGGTGTGGCTGGAAGACCACCACGACGCGGCCGAGCCCCGCCGCGTGCCGCACGGCGCGCAGCTGCGCCGCGACCTCCGTCGGGTGGTGGGCGTAGTCGTCGTAGACGCGCACGTCGGCGGCGCGGCCCTTGAACTCGAAGCGCCTGCGCACCCCGCCGAACGCGGCGAGGCCCTCGGCGAGCCCGTCGGCGGGCGCGCCCAGTTCCAGCCCGGCCAGCAGCGCGGCGACGGCGTTGAGCGCCATGTGCTCACCCGGCACCGCCACCCGCACGTCGAGCTCCTCGCCTGCCAGCGCGATCCGCACGGTCCCGCCGTCCTCGTGCGGCGTGTAGCCCAGCACGCGGGCGTCCTGCTCGCCGGTGGCCGAGCGGCCGTAACGGCGCACGCGCACGCCGTCGGCCTCGGCGCGCGCGGCCAGTTCGGCCGCCGGGGCGTCGTCGGCGCAGACGATGAGCACCCCGCCCGGCTCGACGCGCTTGGCGAACTCCGCGAACACCGCGACGTAGGCCTCCGCCGTGCCGTGGTGGTCGAGGTGGTCCGGCTCGACGTTGGTCACCACGGCGACCGACGGCGTGTAGGTCAGGAACGAGCCGTCGCTCTCGTCGGCCTCGGCGACGAACATGCCGCCCTCGCCGTGGTGGGCGTTGGCCCCGGACTCGTTGAGGTCGCCGCCGATCGCGAACGACGGGTCGAGCCTGCAGTGCTGCAGCGCGACCGTGAGCATCGACGTGGTCGACGTCTTGCCGTGGGTACCCGCGATACACGCGGTGCGGTGGCCCGCCATGAGCGCCGCGAGCGCCTGCGCCCGGTGCAGCACCGGCACGCCGCGCTCCCTGGCGGCGGCCAGCTCGGGGTTGGTGTCCTTGATCGCGGTCGACACGATCACGGCCGACGGCCCGCCCTCGAACGCGTCGAGGTTCTCCGCTCGCTGGCCCACTTCGATGCGGGCGCCCTGCGCGCGCAGCGTGAGGAACGCGCGGGAGTCCTTCGCGTCGGAGCCGGACACCTCCGCGCCGCGGGCGAGCAGGATGCGGGCGATCCCGCTCATCCCGGCGCCGCCGATGCCGATCAGATGGGCGCGTCGCAGCTCATCGGGAAGTTCCATGTCCCCCAGCCTCCAGAACCAGTTTGGCCAGCACCTCGTCGGCCTCGCGGTGCCCCAGTGCCACCGCGGCCGCGCTCATCTTCGCGAGCCGCTCCGGGTCGGTCACGAGGGGGAGCACCAGCTCGGCCACCTTTTCCGGGGTCAGCTCGGCGTCGGGCACGAGCAGGGCCGCACCGGCGTCGACGGCGGGCTCGGCGTTGAGCGCCTGCTCGCCGTTGCCATGCGGCAGCGGCACGAACACCGACGGCAGGCCGACGGCCGACACCTCGGCCACGGTCATCGCCCCGGACCGGCACAGCACCATGTCGGCGGCGGCGTAGGCGAGGTCCATGCGCTCCAGGTACGGCACGGGCACGTACGCGGGGCGGCCGGGGTACTCGCGCACCGCCACCGTGTTCTTCGGCCCGTGCGCGTGCAGCACGCCGACCCCGGCGTCGGCGAACTCCTTCGCCGCGCCGGACACGGCGTTGTTGATCGAGCGGGCGCCCTGTGACCCGCCGAAGACGAGCAGCGTGGGCGCGTCCGGGTGGAGCCCGAAGTGCTCGCGCGCCTCGGCGCGCAGCGCGGGCCGGTCTAGCGCGGTGATGGAGCGGCGCAGCGGGATGCCGATGACGTCGGCGCCGGGCAGCGTCGTGCCGGGCACGGCGACCGCGACCTTCTTCGCGAACCGGGCACCGACCTTGTTCGCGAGGCCCGCGTGCTTGTTCGCCTCGTGCACGACGATCGGCACGCGGCCGCGCGCGGCCAGGTAGGCGGGCAGCGCGACGTAGCCCCCGAAGCCGACCACCACGTCGGCGCCGACGCGGTCGAGCACCTCGCGGGTGCGGCGCACGGCGTCGCGGACCTTCAGCGGGAGCCGCAGCAGCTCCGCGGTGGGCTTGCGCGGCAGCGGCACGGGCGGGATGAGCTCGAGGGGGTAGCCCCTGGCCGGGACGAGCCGGTTCTCCAGGCCGCGCTCGGTGCCCAGCGCGACCACCTTCGCGTCCGGCCGCAGCCGCTTCACGGCGTCGGCCAGCGCTAGCGCCGGTTCGATGTGGCCCGCCGTTCCCCCACCGGCAACGACCACCGTCGGTGCCGCCGCCGAAGCGGCCTTCTCGCCCCCAGGTACGGGCTGGCTCACCTGTGTCCTCTCCGCGTCGAACTTCCTCGCCGGGTGCCGCCTCTCGGCGTGCTCCGTCGACCGTACTCCGGGGCCGCCCGCCTGCGGTCCGGCGCCGCGGCGGACCGCGCGCTGCGGGGGGCCGGTCTGCCGCCCTTGGCCTGGCCGCTCCGGCCGCTGCCCCTGCGCTTCGAGGGGGGCCGGTACGGGTCCGGCGCGGGCAGCCGCATCAGGCGCCCGAACTTACCGGGTCCCTGGGTGCGAAGTGCCGCCACCGCCTCGGGCTCGTGCCGGGCGCAGTTGGCGAGGATGCCGAACAGCAGCATCGTCACGAGCAGCGACGTTCCGCCGTAGGAGATCATCGGCAGGGTCACGCCGGTGACCGGCAGCAGGCCCACGACGTAGCCGATGTTGATGGCCGCCTGGGCCACGAGCCACACCGTGAGCGTGCCGGCGACGATGCGGATCCACGGGTCGAGATTGCGCACGGCGATCCGCAGCCCGACGAACGCCAGCAGCCCGAACAGGCCGATCACCACCAGGCAGCCGACGAAGCCGAGCTCCTCTCCGATGAGCGCGAAGATGAAGTCGTGTTGCACGTTCGGCAGGTACATCCACTTCGACTGGCCCTGCCCGAGCCCCTTGCCGAACAACCCGCCGTCGGCGAGCGCGTAGAGCGCCTGGTTGGCCTGCAGCCCCTTGCCCAACGGATCGGCGTCGGGGTTGAGGAACGACATGATGCGGTCGAGCCGGTACTCGGCGATCAGCGCGAGCAGGACGGCCCCCGCGACACCACCCGCGAAGATCACCGCGAACAGCCGCTTCGGCGCGCCCGCGAACCACAGCAGGGCAACGAGCACCACGCCGAGGGTGATCGTGCCGCCCAGGTCGGGCTGCGCCATGACCAGCGCGAACATCAGCAGCGCCACCGGCACCAGCGGTACGAGCAGGTGCCGCCACTGGTGCAGCACCTGGTACTTCACCACGAGGATGTGGGCGCCCCACAGAGCCAGCGCGACCTTGGCGACCTCCACCGGCTGCAGCGACAGCGGGCCGATCACGAACCAGCCCTGCGAGCCGTTGATCTTGCTGCCGAGCGGGGTGAGCACGAGCGCCAGCAGCCCGAGACACACGACGACACCGGTGGACGAGAGCGCGCGGATGCGTTTCAGCGGCACGCGCACGCCGAGCCAGAACACCACCGCGCCGAGCACGCAGAACAGCAGGTGGCGCTGGAAGAGCGCGTAGACGCTGGAGTCGCTGCCCGGGCTGTACGACGAGACCGACGACGCCGACAGCACCATCACGATGCCGATGGCGCCGAGCGTGCCGCACGTGGCGAGGATCAGGTGGAAGTCGGCCAGCGGGCGGGAAAGCCACGCCGTGAGCGCGGTGCGCACCGCGGTGAAGCCGCGTTCGGCCCGCTCCCTCCTGCGGCGGGGACCCCGCTCGCCGGTGCTGTCCCGGACCTCGTCAACCGCCGTCACGCTGGTGCTGCCCTCTCAGCGCGTCGACGGCCGCGGCGAACGCGTCGCCCCGTGCCGCGTAGTCGCGGAACATGTCCAGCGACGCGGCAGCGGGCGCGAGCAGCACCGCGTCACCGGGTTGCGCCAGGGCGCGGGCCGCGCTCACCGCCGAAGTCATGGGTTCATCGTCACCCGGACCCAGTCGCTTCACCGGGACATCCGGCGCGTGTCGCGCAACAGCGGCGGCGATCACGTCGGCGTCGGTGCCCAGCAGCACGACCCCGCGGAGCCGTCCCGCGACCGTCGCGACCAGTTCCTCCACGGACGCTCCCTTGAGCAGGCCGCCCGCGATCCACACCACGGAGGAGTGCGCGAGCAGGGAGCCCACGGCGGCGTGCGGGTTCGTGGCCTTCGAGTCGTTGATGTAGCGGACGCCGTCGAGCTCGGCGACCTCGACGGCCCGGTGCGCTCCGGGCCGGAAGGAGCGCAGCCCCTTCGCGACGGCGTCGGCGCCGACGCCGTATGCCCTGGCCAGCGAGGCGGCGGCCAGCGCGTTGGCCACGTTGTGCGGGCCGGGTGGCCGCACGTCGGCGAGGGTGGCCAGCTCCTCGGCATTGCGCACCGGATCGGCGACGAACGCCCGGTCGACCAGCAGGTCCTCCACCACGCCCAGCTCGCCGGGCCGGGGGGTGTCGAGCCGGAAGCCGACGTGCGCGGCGCCCTCCGGCGCGTGCTCCCCGGCCAGCCGCACCGACGTCGCGTCGGCGACGTTCCGCACCACCGTGGCCGAGCGCGCGTGGATCGTGCCCTTGGCGTCGGCGTAGGCGTCGAAGCCACCGTGCCAGTCGAGGTGGTCCTCGGCGACGTTCAGCACCACGGATGCCTTCGGCGCGAGCGTGCTCGACCAGTGCAGCTGGAAGCTCGACAGCTCGACGGCCAGCGCCTCGTGCCCCGCGAGCACGGCGTCGAGCACGGCGAAGCCGACGTTGCCGCAGGCCACGGCGTCCACCCCGGCCGCGCGCAGCACCGACTCCAGCATGCCGACCGTGGTGGTCTTGCCGTTGGTGCCGGTGACGGCGAGCCACGCGGGCGGGTGGTCCCTTTCCTGGGAGATCCGCCAGGCCAGCTCGACGTCGCCGATCACTTCGACGCCCCGCGCGGCCGAGGCCGCGAGCAGCGGGGCGCCCGGCCGCCAGCCGGGGCTGGTCACGACCAGCGCCGTGCCATCGGGAGGCTCGGTGAGGCCGGGGACGAGCGTGGCGCCGAGCCCTTCGAGCTCGGCGAGCCGCTCCGCGTTGCCGTCGGTGACGGTGACCTCGGCGCCCAGCCCGGTCAACGCGGTGGTCACCGACCTGCCGGTCACCCCGGCGCCCGCGACGAGCACCCGCATCCCGGCTGTGTCCACGCGGTCGACGCCGTCCATGCCGCCTAGCCTCCTCCGAGCCCGAGCTGCTCGCTGTAGAACAGGCCGAGCCCGAACATGCAGCAGATCGCCGCCAGCAGCCAGAACCGGATGATCACCGTGGTCTCGGCCCAGCCGGCCAGCTCGAAGTGATGATGGAACGGCGCCATTCGGAAGAGCCTGCGCCGCGTCGTCCGGAACACCGCGATTTGCAGCACCACCGAGACCATCTCGACCACGAACAGGCCGCCGATCACGATCGCGAGCAGCTCGGTGCGGGTGGTCATCGACAGACCCGCCACCAGGCCACCGAGCGCGAGCGAACCGGTGTCGCCCATGAAGATCTTCGCGGGCGCGGCGTTCCACCACAGGAACCCGACGCACGCACCGGCCCCGGCCGCGGCCACCACCGCGAGGTCGAGCGGGTCGCGCACGTCGTAGCAAGCGGCCTGCGGCGACTCGACACAGCTGAGCCGCGCCTGCCAGAACGCGATGACGACGTAGGTGCACAGCACCATCGCGGCGGCGCCGCCCGCGAGCCCGTCGAGGCCGTCGGTGAAGTTCACCGCGTTCGACCACGCCGAGATCAGCAGGTAGCAGAAGAGGATGAACACCGGCACCGGGAAGAAGATCAGCGCCAGATCACGCACGTAGGAGAGGTTCTGCGACGCCGGGGTCAGCCCGTTCTCGTCGGCGAACTGGAGCGCGAGGATGCCGAACCCGAGCGCGACGACGAGCTGGCCCACCAGCTTGGCCGTCTTGTTCAGGCCGAGGTTGCGCTGCTTGCGGATCTTGATGAAGTCGTCGAGGAAGCCGACGATCCCGAGCCCGACCGACAGCCCGAGCACCAGCAGGCCCGACGCCGTCGGCCCGTCGTTGGTCGAGCTGCGCAGCCAGTCGGCGAGGTGGGCGACGAAGTAGGCGACCACCATCGCGACGATGATCGCCACGCCGCCCATCGTCGGCGTGCCGCGCTTGGACTTGTGCCCCTCCGGGCCCTCCTCGCGGATCTCCTGACCAAAGCCCTGCTTCGAGAAGAACCGGATCAGGTACGGCGTGAGCAGGATGGAGACCAGCAGCCCCACCGAGGCCGCGATCATGATGCTGATCACGCGTTATCGCCTTCCAGTAGCGAATCGGCCACGCGCCACAGCTCGGCGACCTTCGAGGCCTTCACCAGAACGACGTCGTCGGGACGCAGCTCGCCGCGCAGCAGCGCGATGGCGGCGTCGGTGTCGGGAACCAGGACCGACTCCTCTCCCCAAGAACCCTCGTGGCTTGCGCCGTGATGCATGGCCGCGGCCTCCTGGCCGACCACGACGAGCCGGTTGATGTTGAGCCGGACGGCGAGCCTGCCGATCTCGTCGTGCGCGGACACGGTATCGGCCCCGAGTTCTCCCATCACACCGAGTACCGCCCACGACCGGCGCTGCTTCGCCATGGAGGCCAGCGTCTTGAGCGCGGCCCGCATCGACTCCGGGTTGGCGTTGTAGGAGTCGTTGAGGACGGTCACGCCGTCGGCGCGGGTGGTGACCTCCATGCGGCGGGCCGAGCGGCGCTGCGCGGCGGACAGCCGCTGTGCGACGTCGGCGACCGACGAGCCCAGCTCCAGTGCCACGGCGGCGGCGGACAGCGCGTTGCCGACGTGGTGCTCGCCGAAGAGGCCCAGCGTCACGTCGGCCGCGCCCTGCGGGGCGACGAGGCGGAACGACGCGCGGGCCTGCTCGTCGAGGCGCACGTCCTCCGCGCGCACGGTGGCTTCGGGGTGTTCGCCGACGCCGACGATCCGCGCCTTCGTGCGCGCGGCCATCGCGGCGACGAGCGGGTCGTCGAGGTTGAGCACCGCGACGCCGTCGGCGGGCAGCGCCTCCACGAGCTCGCCCTTGGTCTTGGCGATGCCCTCGCGGGAGCCGAACTCACCGACGTGCGCGCTGCCGACGTTGAGCACAACGCCGATGCGCGGCGGCGCGACGGCGGCCAGCTCGGCGATGTGACCTGGGCCGCGCGCGGAGAGCTCCAGCACCAGGTGGCGGGTGCTCTCGTCGGCGCGCAGCGCCGTCCACGGATGGCCGAGCTCGTTGTTGAACGACCCCGGCGGGGCGACGGTCGGCCCCAGCGGCTCCAGCACCTGCGCGATGAGGTCCTTAGTGGACGTCTTGCCCGACGAGCCGGTGACCCCGACGACCGTGAGCCCGCCCTCGGCGAGCCGCGTCACCACGTGCCGGGCGAGTTTGCCCAGCGCCGCGAGCACGGCCGCGCCGGAGCCGTCGGTGTCGCCGGCCAGCGCGACCGAGCGCTCGTGTGCCGCGCCCGGTGGCAGCGGCGGCACGATCACGGCAGGCGCGTCGACCTCGCGAGCGGCCAGCACGCCCGCGGCGCCGGCCTCGATCGCGCGCGCGGCGAAGGTGTGCCCGTCCACCCGCTCGCCAGGCAGCGCGACGAACAGCCCGCCCTCGGTGAGCTGCCGGGAGTCGAACTCGACGGGCCCGCTGACGCGCTCGCCGCCGTCACTGTTGTGCAGCCTGCCGCCGACGACGTCGGCGATCTCGGCCAGGCTCAGCGCGATCACACGATCACCTCGAGTTTGTCGCGGATGGCGGCCTCCAGCTCGTCGCGGTCGGAGAACGGGTGGACCACACCGGCGATCTCCTGGCCGGTCTCGTGCCCCTTGCCCGCCACGAGCACGACGTCGCCGGGGCGCGCGCGCTCGACGGCGGTGACGATGGCCTCGCGGCGGTCGCCGATCTCCAGCACCTCGCTGCCCTGGGCGGGGCTCACTGCGCGCGCGCCGTGCAGCATCGCGTCCCTGATGGCGGCGGGGTCCTCGCTGCGGGGGTTGTCGTCGGTGACGATCACCAGGTCACTGCCCCTGACCGCGGCCTCTCCCATCATCGGACGCTTGGCCGTGTCCCGGTCACCGCCGCAGCCGAGGACGGTGATGATGCGGCCCTCGGTACGGGCGCGCAGGGCCTGCAGCGCCTGCGTGACGGCGGCGGGCTTGTGGGCGTAGTCGACGACGGCCGTGAACTCCTGGCCGAGGTAGACGCGCTCCATGCGGCCGGGCACCTCGACGCTCGCGAGGCCCTCGACGATGTGCTCCAGCGACACGCCGGTGGTGTCCAGGATCGCGGCGGCCAGCGCGGCGTTGGCGACGTTGAACTCACCCGGCAGCGGGAGGGTCGCCGTCGCCGTGCGGCCGTCGGGGTGGTGCAGCACGAAGGACTGCTCGCCCGTCGGCGTGATCGCGATGTCGGAGGCACGCCACACGGCCTTGGTGCCGGGCTCGGTCGACACCGTCACCGTCTGCGGGGTCACCAGCTGCTGGCCCCACGCGCTGTCGACCACCACGGCCTCGTGCGTGGACCGGCCGTCGAACAGCAGCGACTTGGCGGCGAAGTACTCCTCCATGTCGCGGTGGAAGTCGAGGTGATCCTGCGAGAGGTTCGTGAAGGCGCCGACGGCGAAGCGGGTGCCGTTCACTCGGCCCAGTGCTAGCGCGTGGCTGGAGACCTCCATCGGCACGTGGGTGACGCCCTGCTCGGCCATCACCGCGAACAGCGCCTGCAGGTCGGGGGCCTCGGGCGTGGTGAAGGCGCTGGCGAGGCGTTCGCCGGCGATGCGCGTCTCGACGGTGCCGATGAGGCCGGTGACCCGGCCCGCGGCGCGCAGGCCCGACTCGACGAGGTAGGCGGTGGTGGTCTTGCCGGAGGTGCCGGTGATGCCCAGCACGGCCAGTTGCAGCGACGGCTCGCCGTAGATCCACGCGGCGATCTCGCCGAGCACCCCGCGCGGGTCGCTGTGGACGAGCACGGGGAGGTCGGTGTCGCGCAGCGCGGGGCGCTCCGCGCCGGCCTCGTCGGTGAGGATCGCGGCGGCGCCCGCGGCGATCGCGTCGGCGGCGAAGTCGGCGCCGTGCGCGCGGGCGCCGGGCAGCGCGGCGAAGAGGTCGCCGGGCATCACGTGCTGGGCTCGCAGCGTCGCACCGGTCAGCGCGACCTCGGCGGCGGCCGGGTCGGCGATCAGGCGGGCATCGGCGCGCGCGACCAACGTCGTCAGCGGCACCGGTTCGATGCGATGCGGACGCGGCGGCGCGACGACGGCCTTGGCCGGGCTGTCCGGAACCCGCCCTGCCTGGGCGGACTCGTCCTTGTTGACAGACACGCGGGAAGGTTACCGGCGGGGCACTCGGCTCCTGGAAGCGGTGCAGCCCCTCGCGCGAGTCCCCCGCTCCAGCCCGCGAGTCCCCCACTCGGAGCAGCGAGTTCCCCGCTCCAGCGCGCGAGTTGCGCACTCCCGTTCGCGAGTTGCGCACTCCCGTTCGCGAGTCGCGCACTGCGGTTCGCGAGTCGCGCACTGCGGTTCGCGAGTCGCGCGTTCGCGGTGGGCCCGCGGGCTTCGCAGCGGTCCCCAACGCGCAACTCGGCGTCCCCAACGCGCAACTCGCCGTCCCGAACGCGCAACTCGCCGTCCCCAACGCGCAACTCGCGGGTCAGAGGCCCGCCAGGGCCGCGATCTTCCACTCGCCGCCGACGCGTTTGGCCACCACGGCCAGTGCGGCGCTGGTGGTCTCCTGGCGGTTGGCGTCGGCGGTGTGCAGGGTCTGCTGGTCGACCAGGGCAAGCACGCGTGCCTCGTCGCCTGCCAGTTCCCGCACGCCGACGGAACGCACCGTGGTGGTGCGCACCAGGCGCTGCTCACGCGCTTGCGCCGACGCCGCCGCGAAACTCTCCTCGTACTGGCCCACCGCCTGCTCCACCAGCACGCGATCGGCCGCGCGCTCGGTGCGCTCCAGGTTGTTGTAGTCGTAGGAGAAGATCGCCTTCAGTCCCGCGCTCACCTGGTCGGCGACCTCGCGCGTCCCGGCCTCGTCCGCCAGCGCTACGTTGCCGCCCGGGTCCCTCAGCCGTTCCGCCTCCAGCGCCGACCACACCGCCACGCCCACCGCGAGCACCAGCACCGCGGTCAGCACCGCCATGATCGTCGCCCGCCTGCGCGGCAGCCCCGCGACCCGCCCGGCCGCCGGGGAACCGGCAGCGGGCTCCGCATCCGGGTCTCGCTCCGCGCCAGAAGCCCGCTCCACCGCTGAGCCCGGATCCCCATCTGAGTCTTGCTCCGCATCCGGGGCCCGCTCCACCGCTGAGCCCGGCTCGCCATCCGGCGCCCGCTCGCCCGCTGCGTCTGGGTCCGCGCCCGAAGCCCGCTCCACCGCCAGACCCGGCTCCGCCTCCGGAGCCCCCGCGGCCTCCGGCGGCTCCGGCGTCTGGGCATCGCTGCTCGCCGGCGCGGCGAGGTCCTCCCGCCCCGTACCCCGGGAGCCCGAGGCGCCCCTCGCGAACGGTGACGGGGTCCTGTTCCGCCGCTGCCCCGTCTCCTCCGCCCGCTCGGCGCCGGCGTCCGCACCCGGCTCGCTCATCGACCCGCCGCCTGCACGTCGCTGACCTTCCATCCCGCGTCCGTCCGCTCGGCGCGAACGGTCAGCCTGCTGCGCTGCGGCGCCGGGGGTTGCCCCTGCGTGCCCAGCCGCACCTCCAGCACGGCGATGAGCCGGGCACTGCCCGCCCCCAGGTCCAGCTCGGTCACGGCAGCCTGCAGCACGCTCGCCGACGCGACCGTCCGCGTCCCCGCCGCACGGTCGAGTTGCAGCTGGCGGTCCCTGGTGAGCTCGTCGCCGAGCTTGCCCGTGGTGACGTCGAGCCAGCGGTCGATGTCGCGCCCGGCCGTGCGGTGGTCGATCGTGTGCAGCGCGAGCAGTCCGTCGGACACGGCGGCGAGCACGGCGTCGCGCTCCCGTGACACCTCCAGCGCGTCGTCGTTCGCGGCGCTCACCCACGACCAGCCGAACCACGCGGCGGCGGCCACGGCGAGCGCAGTCAGTACCGCGAGCACCCTCATTCCGGCAGCCCCAGCAGCCCGCCGACGCCGCCGGAACCGGAGCCGCCGAGCAACCCCAGCAGGCCCGGCAGCGCGTCGTCGCGCGGCCGCCCGTCCGTGGTCGGCTGCTCGGGCGTGCTCTGCTCCGGCACGTCCACCGGCATGCCCGCGTACGGCGCGTTCTGCGCGCCGCGCACGCTGCTCGGGCTGCCGGGCGGCTCCGCGCAGTACGCGTCGGTGTTGGGAGGCGCCTCGCTCGTGTCGTTGGCGGGTCGCTGGCGCGTGCCCTCATAGCCGCGCGTGCACGAGTACGGGTCGAACAGGTTCAGCACGAACCCGAGGTGGCCTTCCCCGCCCGAGGTCACCGACCGCGTGAACGCCGAGATCACCGGGTAGGCCACGAGCAGCTGCTCGATCGCGTCGACGCGCGCCGTGGTGATGGTGGACGTCGTGAGCAGGTTGGCGATCACGACGCCGAGGTCGGTGCCGGACACGGCGAGCACGTCGCTGACCTCACGGCTGAGCTTCGGGGCCTCGTCGATCACCTTCCGCAGGTCTGGATCGGCGCCCTTGAGCTGTCCCGCGATGGTGCGCAGCCCTTCGGCGATGGCCGCGATGTCATCGGCCTGCCGCCGTTGCGTGTCGAGCACCACGCGCCCATCGGCGAGCAGCGCCCGCGTCTGCGGCAGGTTCTCGGTGGCCGTGGCGGTGAACGAGCCCGCCGCGTCGAGCAGCTGCTGCAGCTCGGGTCCCGCGCCGGCGAACGCGTCGTAGGTCTCGTCGACGACCGTGCGCAGGGAGCCGGGATCGACGCTGGCGACCAGCTTGTCGAGGTTGGCCAGCACGGTGTCGGGCGCCAGCGGGATGGACGTGCGTTCCTGCGTGATCACCGAGCCGTCCTCGAGGTAGGGGCCGTTCTGGTGGCGCGGTACCAGGTCGACGTACTGCTCGCCGACCGCCGACCGGTTCGACACCCTCGCCTCGGTGTCGTCCGGGATCGGCTCCGCGCCCGACTCGACGTCGAGGGTCAGCTCGACGCCGTGCTCGGTGAGGTTCATCGCCACGACCCTGCCGACCGCTACACCCCGGTAGGTCACCTCCGCGTTCACGAAGATGCCACCGGAGTCGGCCAGCCGCACGGTCACCGCGTAGCCACGCGTGCCGAAGAGCCGGTCCAGCCCCGCGTAGCTGATGCCCGCGTAGAGCACGGACACCACGGCGATCACCACGAACACGAGGAGCTTCATCCGGTGCCGTCCGGTGAGCCTCATCAGCCACCACCTCCCAGCAGCCCGCCGAGCAACCCGCCGAGCACACCGCCTTCCCGAGACTCGGTGGCTGGTGGGTTCGTCTCCGGCAGTGGCAGCGTGGGCGGCGCCGGGCCGCCGAGATCGAGGGGCGGCAGCTGGATCGGCGGCTGGGACGAGTTGGTGAAGTTCTGCAGCAGCAGGTCGAGGTTGAGGTCGACGCGCGCGGTCACGTTCGCGTAGTCGCCCCTGATCACCGCGCCAGCCGAGTCGGGGAACGGGTAGGTCGGCAGGATCTTCAGCGCGGTCGGCAGGTTCGTGCCGGCTTCGGCGAGCTTCTCCAGCGTCGGGGCGAGCGCGTGCAGGTTGGCCACCAGCTCGTCGCGGCTTGCGTTGATCGTCTCCGTGGCGACGCCGGAGAGCCTGTCGAGCGACTGCAGCATCCCGACGAGCTGGTCGCGCTGCCCGGTCACCACCCGCAGCCCCGGTTCCAGGTGGTCGAGCGCGGTGGTGAGGTTGCCGGTCTGCGCGACGAGCGTGCTGGAGAGCCGGTTGAGCCCGTCGATCGCGCGGATGATCTCGCCCTTCTGCCCGTCCAGCTCGGTCGCGAGGTGGTCGACGCGCGACAGCAGAGCCCGCACCTCGGCCTCGTTGCCGGACAACGCCGCGTTGAGCTCCTCGGTGATCGTGGACAGCTGCTCGATGCCGCCGCCGTTCAGCAGCAGCGACAGCGCCCCGAGCACCTCCTCGACCTCGGGGTTCCGGTTGGTCCGCCCCAGCGGTATGCGCGCGCCGTCGGCGAGCGTGCCGGTGGCCCGTTCGCCCGCGGGCGGGCCCAGCTCGACGAACTTCTCCCCCAGCAGGCTCGACTGGCGCAACCGGGCGTCGGCGTTGGCGGGCAGCACCACGTCGCCGTTGACGGCGAGCGTCACGATGGCCGACTTCGTGTCCTTCGCCAGCTCCACCTTCTCCACGCGGCCCACGGCCACGTCGTTGACCTTCACGGCCGCCTGCGGCACCAGGTCGAGCACGTCGGCGAACTGCGCCGTGACACGGTACGGGTGGTCACCGAGGTCGGCGCCACCCGGCAGCGGCGTGTTGTACAGCCCGCCGAAGCCGCCGTCACCGCAGCCGGCGAGCAGCACGCAGGCCGCGAGGGCGAGGACCAGTCGTCTCATCAGCCCGTCTCCAGCGGTGTCGTCAGCAGGTCGACCACCGGCAACGGCAGCGGCGGCAGCTTGCCGTTCTGCAGCGCGTTCAGCGTCTCGGGCACCGAGGGCAGGTCGAGGGTCTCGTCGAAGAACGGGGCGAGACCCCGGCACAGGTCGCCGAGCGTGTCGGGCAGCTGGGCGGGCGTGCCCGCGCTCACGAGCTTGCACAGCGTCTCCATCAGCGGGTGCGCGAGCTCGTTGGCGTTGTAGCGCACCTGGATGCTGCCAGACGCGGCGTCGTAGGTGTTGATGAAGTTGGTCATGCCGGTCGGCCCGACGTCGAGCACCTCGGCGAGCGCCGCCCGCTGGTCCACGAGCACGCCGGTGATCCCCGCCAGTTTGTCCACATTGGAGGATAGAAGGTCGCGGTTGTCCTGGACGAACTGCCGCACCTCCGTGAGGGAGCCGCCCAATGCGGACAGCGCGGCGGCCACGTCGTCGGAGTCCTCGGCGAGGAACCCGGTCACCTGCGCGAGCCGGTCGTAGAACTCGGTGAGCTGCGCGTCGCTCTGCGCCAGCGTCGAGGTGAACGTCTGCAGGTTCCGGACCGTGGCGAAGAGATCTCCCTTGGAACTCTCCAACGTGGTCGCCAGCTCCGCGAGCCGGGTGACGGTGGTGTTGAGGTTCTTGCCGTTGCCGTCCAGGTTGGCCGCGGCGGTGTCGAGCACATCGGACAGTGCGCCGTTCGCGTTGGCGCCGTCGGGACCGAGGCTGGTGGACAGCTCGTTGAGGCTGCCGTAGAGGTCGTCGAGCTCCACCGGGGTCGCCGTGCGCTCGCGCGGAATCACCGCACCGGCCGCCAGCGCGGGCCCGGTGTCGTAGGCGGGGGTCAGCTGCACGTACCGGTCGCTCACGAGGCTCGGCGCGACTACGACGGCGCCAGCGCCCTCGGGGATCGGAACGTCCACCTCCATGTCCACGCGCACCGCGCCGCCCTCCGGCCGCACCTCCGTGATCTGCCCGACGGGGATGCCCAGCACGCGCACCGACGAGCCCGCGTAGAGCCCGACGGTGCGGTCGAAGTAGGCGCTGATCTTCGTGCCGCCCTCGCGCGTTAGCCACCACAGCGCGGTCGCGAGCACGAGCACGGCCACGCAGGCCAGTGCGAGCCAGCTGTAGAGGCTGCGCCGGGCTCTCGTGTCGACGGTCATCAGTTACCTCCGCGGACGTCGACGCCCTGGTTCGGCGCCGCGATTGGCGGCGAGCAGCCCTCGGGGTTGATCTGCGCGCCCGCCACCGTGATCACCGGGGGCAGCAGGCCGCAGATGTAGCCCTCGAACCAGCGGCCGTTGCCTGTGGCGTTGGCGCCGATGCGGGTGAACGGCGCGAGCAGTTCGAGGCTGCGGTTGAGGTTGTCCTGGTTGCGCTGCAACAGATCCGTGACGACGCCGAGCTGCCGCAGCGCTGGGGTGAGCTGCTCGCGGTTGTCGGCGACGAGCCCGGTGAGCTGCTCGGAGAGCTGCTGGGCGCCCGTCAGCAGCCGGTCGATGGCGTCCTCGCGGTTCTGCAGCTCGGTCAGCAGCAGGTTGCCGTCGTCGATCACCCGGCGCAGCTGCGTGTTGCGGTCGGCCAGCACCTTCGAGACGCCGCTGGTGCTGGACAGCAGGCGGGCCAGTTCGTCGTCACGGGAGGACACCGTCTGCGCGAGCGCCGACATGCCGCTGAGCGCGTCCTTGAGGTGCTGCGGGGTGTTCTCCAGCGAGTCGGCGATCACCTCGAAGCTCTGCGCCAGCTGCCCGGTGTCGATGTCGCCGACGGTCCGGTCGAGGTCGGTGAAGACGTCCTGGATCTGGTACGGCGTGCTGGTGCGCTCCAGCGGGATCGGCTCGTTCGGGTCCAGCACGCCGTCGCCCTTCGGCCGCAGCGAGAGAAACTTCTCGCCCAGCAGGGTCTTGACCTCGATCGAGGCCTCGGTCTGCCTGCCGAGCCGGACGTTCTCGACGGCGAAGGTCACGTGCACCTTCCTGCCCGCCAGCGTCACCTCGTCGACCTCGCCGACCTTGACGCCGGCGACCTGCACCTCGTTGCCGGAGGACAGGTCGGCGGACTCGGCGAAGTAGGCGGAGTAGGTGGTGCTGTTGCTGAGGAGGGGCAGCTGGTCGGAGTTGTAGGCGACCAGCCCGACGAGCGCGATCAGCACGAGCGTCACCGCGCCCACCGCGGCCTGGTTGCGTTCCTTGAGTGGCTTCATGGTCCTGTCGGCGCTCCCGTCGGTTTGCACCGCTCCGGTTGCTCGGTGGCCGGCAACGGCAGGAAGGGCAGGGTGACGTTGAGCGAGGAGATGCCGATCGTGCCGGTGAGCCCGCAGAGGTAGTAGTTGAACCAGCTGCCGTAGCTCAGCGTGCGCGTGAACTTCTCGAGGTTTCCGGGCATCACCTGCAGCAGGTGCTCGAGCAGTTCCTCCGAGCCGGCGAGGTTGCCCGAGAGCGCGCCGAGCGCGGCGATGTCGCGCTGCAGCGGCGGCCGCGCGTCCTCCAGCAGTCCGGAGGTGACGGTCGTGAGGTCGCCGAGCGCCGACACCGCTTCGCCGATGGGCCGGCGTTGCTCCGAGAGCCCGGTCACGAGCTGCTGTGTGGCGTCGATGAGCCCGCCGAGCTGGGGGCCGCGCTGGTTGACGGTGCCGAGCACGTTGTTCAGGTTGCCGATGACCTGGCCGATCACCTCGTCCCGGCTCGCGATGGTGGACGTGAGCGACGCCGTGTGCGACAGCAGGCTCTCGATCGTGCCACCTTCCCCTTGCAGCACCTGGATGATCTCGTAGGAGAGCTGGTTGACCTGCTCTGGATCGAGCGCGTCGAACAGCGGCTTGAACCCGTTGAACAGCACGGTGAGGTCGAGTGCCGGCTGGGTCCGTTCGACCGGGATCCGCGCCCCCGGTTCGAGCACGCCATCGCCCGCGACGTCGGTGCCGAGCGAGAGGTAGCGCTGTCCGACGAGGTTGCGGTACTTGATCGTCGCGGTGACCCCGGCGGGCAGCTCGCGCACCGACTCGACGTCGAAGTGCACTTCGGCGAGATTGTCCTCCGAGACGGTGATCTCGGAGACCTGCCCTACCTTGACACCCACGATGCGCACGTCGTCGCCGCGCTGCAGGCCGGAGGCGTTGGTGAACAGCGCCGTGTAACCGGACGTGGGGCCGAAGTTGGTGTTGGCGATGGTGGCGCCGAGTATCCCGGTGAGCAGCACGGTGACGGCCGCGAACACGACGATCTTCACCAGCGACGGGACGAAACTCCTCATTCGAGCACCACCTCCGCTCCGCGATAGAGCGGCCCGACGAGCAGGCTCCCCCAGCCCGGCGCGTCCTCGGGTGCGATGCCGGTGGACGGCGCGAGCAGCTCGGCGAGCAGCTGGTGCTCGGCAAGGGAGTTCGCCACCCGCGGCACCCCGGCCGTCGTCCCGCTGCCGTAACCGGCCCGCTTGGGCGGCGGCGGATGGGTGGAGCCGTCCTTGATGGGGCCGTCGGACGGGTACTGCGGCCACGCGCCCGGCGGCTCCACCTGCGGGTAGCAGCGGGGACCGCGTTTGTCGTCGTAGCGCGGCTCGTCCTGGCCGGGCAGGTACTTGCCGCGGCTGGCCGTGATCCGGATCGTCACGTGGTTCATCTCGTCGGTGCCCTTGCCGAACGCCTCCTCCGCGCGGGGCACGGCCTCGGCGAGCTGACGCAGCAGGCACGGGTACTCCGGCGCGTACTTCGCGAGCACGTCGAGGGTCGGCTGCACGGTGCTGGTGAGCGCGATCAGGTTGTCCTGGTTGACCTCCAGGAACCGGCCGAGGTCCACCGAAGCGGTGCTGACGCTCGCGTACAGCTCGCCCAGCGCCTGCTGTTTCTCCACGATCGTGCGCGTGGTGGTGGTGAGATCGGACAGTGCCTGGAGGAAGTCCGGTGCCACGCGGTCGTAGGTGTCCGCCACGTCGGCGAGACCGGTGATGTCGGCCTTGAGGTCCGGCAGCGACGGGTTCAGCTTGCCCAGGTAGTTCGAAAGCTGCACAAGCGTGTCCCCGAACTGCTCCCCGCGGCCCTCCAAGGCCGTCGACACCGCATTGAGCGTGGAGGAGAGCTTCTGCGGCTGCACGGCCTGCAGGAGCGGCATCACGTCGTTGAGCACCTGTTCCAGCTCGATCGCCGAGCTGGAGCGGTCCTGGCCGATCACGGCCCCGGCCGCGATCGGCTCGGCCGCCCGCTCCGGCAGTTGCAGCGCGACGTACCGCTCACCGAAGAGGGTCTTCGGCAGCAGCCTCGCGGAGACGTTCGCGGGTATCACGCCCACCTTCTCCGGTTGCAGCGCCAGCTCCAGCGCGGCGCCGTCGCCGGTGGTCTCGATGGCGCGCACCTCGCCGACGAGCATGCCGCGCACCTTCACGTCTGCGCCCACGCGCATCTGGTTGCCGACGTGGTCGGTCTCCAGCCGCACGCCCACGTAGTCGGTGAACGCCTTGTTGTAGATCGCCACGCACAGCGCGAGCAGCAACGCCGCCACGATCAGGAACACCAGGCCGAGTACCTGGTGCCAGAGCCTGCGCAGCAGCGTCGCCCTCACCCGGAGATCCTCACCGTCGTGGAGGAGCCCCAGATCGCGAGGCTCAGGAAGAAGTCGATGACCACGATCAGCACGATCGACGTCCGCACCGCTCTGCCCACCGCGACGCCCACACCCGCCGGTCCCCCGCTCGCGGTGTAGCCGTAGTAGCAGTGGGACAGGATCACCAGTGCGCTGAACACGATCACCTTGAGGAACGACCAGAGCACGTCCTCTGGTGGCAGGAACAGGTTGAAGTAGTGGTCGTAGGTACCGGCCGACTGCCCGTAGAACCACACCGTGATCTGCCGCGACGCCAGATAGGAGGAGAGCAGCCCGACGGCGTAGAGCGGGATCACGGCGGTGATCCCGGCGAGCACCCGCGTGGTGACGAGGTAGGGCATGCTCGGCACGCCCATCACCTCCAGCGCGTCGATCTCCTCCGAGATGCGCATGGCGCCGAGCTGGGCGGTGAACCCACAACCCACGGTCGCCGACAGCGCGAGCCCCGCCGCGAGCGGCGCCACCTCGCGGGTGTTGAAGTACGCCGAGATGAACCCCGTCAGCGCGGCGGTGCCGAGCTGGTCGAGCGCGGAGTAGCCCTGCAGGCCGACGATGAGACCGGTGAACAGGGTCATGCCGATCATCACGCCGAGGGTCCCGCCGATCACGGCGAGCGCGCCCGTGCCGAAGCTGACCTCGGTGAGCAGCCGCAGCATCTCGCGGCTGTAGCGGCGCACGGTGCGCGGCGCCCACGCGAGCGCCCTGGCGTAGAAGGAGAGCTGCCTGCCGAAGCCCTCGAGGCTCGCGCCGGGACGCGCGATGATCTCCAGGGTGCGGTCGGACACCGTCGGCTCGCCGCTCATCACAACGCCTTCGGCGGGACGATCTGGAGGTAGATCGCGGTCAGGGCGACGTTGATGAGGAACAGCAGCAGGAACGTGATGACCACCGCCTGGTTGACCGCGTCCCCGACTCCCTTCGGCCCGCCCGCCGGGTTGAGTCCGCGGTACGCGGCCACCACGCCGGCGACGAAGCCGTACAGGAACGCCTTGATCTCACTGATGAAGAGGTCGGGCAGCTGCGCGAGCGCGTTGAAGCTCGCGAGGTACGCACCGGGCGTGCCGCCCTGCATGACGACGTTGAAGAAGTAGCCGCCGAGCACACCGACCACGCTGACGAGGCCGTTCAGCAGCACCGACACGACGATCGCCGCGAGCACCCTCGGCACGATCAGCCGCTGGATGGGATTGACGCCGAGCACTTCCATGGCGTCGATCTCCTCGCGGATCTTTCGCGCCCCGATGTCGGCGCAGACGGCGCTGCCGCCCGCCCCGGCCACGAGCAGCGCCGTGATCAGCGGGCTCGCCTGCTGCACGATCGCGAGCGCGCTCGCGGCACCGGTGAACGACTGCGCGCCGATCTGCTGGGTCAGCGAGCCGAGCTGCAACGCGATCACCGCGCCGAACGGGATCGCGACCAGCGCGGTGGGCAGGATCGTCACGCTGGCGAAGAACCAGCACTGCTGGATCCACTCCCTGGTCTGGAACGGCCTGCGCGGAATCGCGCGCAGCACCTCCCACGCCAGGGTCGCGAGCCTGCCCACCTGTGCCAGCGCGGCGGTGCCGGGGATCGTCATCGACCCCTGCTGGGCTCCCATCAGACCTCCGGCGGCTCTACTCGGTCACAGCTTCAGCGCGTGTGTGGCCGTGGCGCCCCCGTCCGCCACGAACTCGCCCCCCGTGCAGTACGAGCTCTCGTCGCTGGCCAGGAACAATGCCACGTCGGCGATCTCCTCCGGCCGCCCGACCCGCTGCAGTGCGAGTCTGCGGGCCACCCGCGAGAAGTCCACCTCGGCGCCCCCGGCCGCGTCGCTCACCATCTGGGTGTCGATCATGCCGGGATGCAGTGAGTTGACCCTGATGCCGCGTTCTCCGAGCTCGAGCGCGGCGACCTTGGTCATTCCCCTGATCGCGAACTTACTCGCCGTGTAGGCGACCAGGAACGGCATACCGGCGAGTCCCTCCACAGAGGACACGTTGACGATCGAGCCGCCACCCGCGGTGGACATGGGTTCAACGACCGAGCGCATGCCGAGAAACGCCCCGACCTGGTTGATTCTGATCACCCGCTCGTAGTCGGCCAGTGTGGTCTGGCCCAGCGGAGAGAAGTGCAGCACCCCGGCGTTGTTGACCAGGACGTTGAGCGTGCCGAACTCGGCGACCGTGCGGTCCACGGCCTGCGCCCAGTCGTCCTCCTCGGCCACGTCGAGGTGCGCGTAGGCGGCAGGGTCGCCGAGCTCACCGGCGAGCGCCTTGCCCTCGGCGTCGTTCACGTCGGCGATCATCACCTTGGCACCCTCGGCGGCGAACCGGCGCGCCGCGGCGGCACCCTGCCCGCGCGCGGCGCCGGTGATCAGCGCGACCTTTCCCTTCAGCCTGCCCTCCAGCGTGCCCATGCCCGCGTCACATCATCTCGTCGGTCAGGGGCATGAACACCGATTTGAGCTCGGTGTAGGCCTCGATCGCCGACAGCCCGCCCTCGCGGCCGAGCCCGGACTGCTTGAACCCGCCGAAGGGCAGATGCGGTTCGATCTGGAAGCCGTTCACGCCCACGGTGCCCGCCCTGAGCGCGCGCGTGACCCGGAAGGCCCGCTGGACGTCGGCGGTGAACAGCCCCGCGCCGAGCCCGTACTCGGTGTCGTTGGCGAGCGCGATCGCCTCGTCCTCGTCGTCGAAGGGCACCACGGCGAGCACGGGGCCGAAGATCTCCTCCTGCGCGATGGTGGCCGAGTTGGCGACATCGGCGAAGATGGTCGGCGCCACGAAGTTGCCGCCCGCCAGGTCGCCGCCGAGCCGCTCGCCACCGGTGACGAGCCTGCCCTCGGACTTGCCCTGCTCGATGTAGCCGAGCACCCGGTCGAGCTGACGCTCGTTGATGAGCGGCGCGGAGATCACGGCCGGGTCGAACGGGTCGCCGTAGGTCACCGCGGCGGCCATGCCCTGCGCGGCGCCGAGGAACTCGTCATAGACGTCGCGGTGCACCAGCGCCCGCGTGTTGGCCACGCACGCCTGCCCGGACAGGCCCATCGTCACGGCGCCGACCACGGTCGCGGCGGCCACGCCGACGTTGGGCGCGTCGGCGAACACCACGGCTGGGCTCTTGCCGCCGAGCTCGAGCGAGACCCGTTTGAGGGTGCCCGCCGAGGCCTCGACGATGCGCTTGCCGACGGCGCGGCTGCCGGTGAAGCTCACCTTGTCGACGTCCGGATGGTTGATGAGCGCCTCGCCCACCTCCTCGCCCGTGCCGGTGACGACGCTCAGCACACCCTCCGGCAGGCCGGCTTCGACGAGCAGCTCCACCATGCGCAGCACGGAGAACGTGCAGTACTCGGACGGCTTGAGCACGATCGTGCAGCCCGCCGCCAGCGCGGGGGCGACCTTCTGCGCGAAGAGCAGGAACGGCGCGTTCCACGGCAGGATCGCCGCCACCACGCCGATCGGCTCGCGGAAGGTCATGGCGAGGTGGTCGCCACCCTGGTACGGCGGCAGCGTCTGGCCGCCGAGCTTGTCGACCCACCCGGCGTGGTGGTCGAAGACGTCCGCCGCGGCGCCCACCGACGTGGCGTAGATGCCGCCGAAGGACAGCGGCACCGAGTTGTCGAGCGCCTGCAGCGCGCGCAGCTCGTCGGCGTGCTTGCGCAGCAGCTCGGCGTAGCGGTGCAGCAGCCCGATGCGCACCCCCGCCCGCGAGCGCGACCAGGTGCCCGAGTCGAACGCCTTCCTCGCGGCGGCGACGGCGGCGTCGACGTCGGCCGCGGTGGCTTTGGCGAACTCGCCCACCTCCTCGCCGGTCGCCGGGTGGTGGTGGGTCCAGGTGGCGCCGCTCTCGGACGGGCCCCAGGAGCCGTCGATGAGGAGCTGGCCTGCCTTGAGCCCCACCGACTCGCGGTGCGGCTGCACGGTGAGCGTCATGTGTTCTCCCTAGGGAAGCGTCAGAACGTCGTTGGCTGCGAACATCCGATCGGGGTCGCGGTCGGCGAAGTACCCGCCGACGTGCTCGGCGAGCTCGGCGGTGGTCCACGTGCCGCCCGCCGTGTCGAAGCGCCGTTCCACCTCCGGTGGTTTGAGCAGCGCGACCATGCCGCCGTGCACCACGAAAACCTGGCCGTTGATCGCCTCGGCCGCGGGCGAGGCGAGGTAGGCGACGAACGGGGCGACGTGGTCCACCGACAGCGGGTCGACGCCCTCGGCGGGCGCGTCGCCGAAGACCTCCTCGGTCATCGCGGTCCGCGCCCGGGGACAGATGGCGTTGGCGCGCACGCCGTAGCGGGCGAGCGCCCGCGCGCTCGACACCGTGAGCGCTGCGATGCCCGCCTTCGCGGCGCTGTAGTTGGGCTGGCCTGGGGAGCCGACGAGGAACGCCTCCGACGCGGTGTTGACGATCCGGCCGTACACCGGTCCGCCCTCCACTTTGGACTTTCCGCGCCAGTACGCCGCCGCGCCGCGGCAGAGCAGGAAGTGCCCACGGAGGTGGACGCGGAGCACGGTGTCCCACTCCTCGTCCGACATCGAGAACAGCATCCGGTCACGCAGCACGCCCGCGTTGTTGACGAGCACGTCCAGCCCGCCGAAGTGCTCGGTCGCCGCGGCGAGCAGCGCGTCGGCGGTCTCGCGCTCGCCGACGTCGCCGGTGACCGCGAGCGCCTTGCCACCGGCTGCCTCGATGTCGGCGACGGTCCGCGCGGCGCCGTCCCCGACGTCGTTGACCACCACCGCCGCACCGGCCGACGCGAGCGCGAGCGCCTCCGCGCGCCCGAGCCCCGCGCCCGCTCCGGTGACGACGGCGGTCCTGCCCTCAAGGCTCACGGAGCTCACCCGAGGGTCACCACCTGGCGGATGACGTCGCTGGTGCCCTGGCGCAGCACGCCGAGGCCGTCGTTGATCTCGCTGAAGCCGAGGCGACGGGAGATCATGCCGTCGAGGTCGAGCAGTCCGGCCCGCCAGAACTTCAGCATCCGCGCGGTGTCACGGTGCACGTGCGCGGAGCCGTAGAACGAGCCGAGGATCTTCTTGTCGTGCAGGAACAGCTCCTGTGCGCTGAACTGCACCATCGCGTCGGCCTTGCCAGCGCCGACGATGATCACGGAGCCGCCGCGGCGGGCGTTGTCCCACGCGGAGCGGATCGTGGCGGGCAGGCCGACCACGTCGAAGGCGTGGTCGAAGCCCTCGGCGCCGGTCAGCGACTCCTTGAGCTCGGCGAGCCCCTCCGGCGTCGTCGCGTGCGTGGCGCCGAAGCGGCGGGCGACGTCGTGCTTGGCCTCGACGGGATCAACCGCGACGATCGTCGTGGCACCGGCGATGCGCGCGCCCTGGAGCACCGAGATCCCGACGCCGCCGCATCCGATCACCACGACCGCGGAGCCCGGCGTGACCTTCGCGGTGTTGAGCACGGCCCCGACGCCGGTGAGCACGCCGCACGCGATGAGCGCGGCGGTCTCGAACGGCACGTCCTGGTCGACCTTGACAGCACCCGAGGCGGGCACCACCACCTCCTCGGCGAAGGTGCCGAGCCCGGCGTAGCCGAAGACCGGAGTGTCGCCCTGCTTGAACCGGGGCGAGGTGAACGCCGCGATCGCGTGGACCGCGCACAGGTTCGGCTCGCCGCGCAGGCAGCTCGGGCAGCTGCCGCAGGGCGGCACGAACGACACGGTGACGTGGTCGCCGGGCGCGAGGTGCTCGACACCCTCGCCCACCTGGAGCACCTCACCGGCGCCCTCGTGGCCGATGATGCCCGGCGCGAGCGCCGGCAGGGTGCCGTCCATCGCGGACAGGTCGCTGTGGCAGATGCCCGATGCGCGCACGCGGATCCGGACCTCGTGGGGGCCCGGGTCCACCGTCGTGACGTCGTCGCGCAGCTCGAGCTTCTCGTCGCCGATCGCGTTCAGTACGGCTGCTCTCACTCCGGCTGCCTCCCGCCAGGTCACCGCGAGCCGCCCTTGGCCCGCGTTTGCCGCAAGATTAGAATCTGTTCTCGTTTAGGGCAAGCCTCAATCAGCGGCTCTTGAACAGGGCATTCCTTGGGCAGGCGTCGATCGCTTGCGAAACAAGTTCTACTTGGTCTTCTGGCACCTCGGCCCGGACGATGCGCAGTTCGTCGTCGTCATCCAGCTCGAACACCCCCGGCGCGATCCCCACGCAGACCGCGTTGGCCTCGCACAGGTCCCGGTCGACCTCCACCTTCATGTCCGACCTCCTCGAAGAACTAGAACCTGTTCTACACTAGCCCGGCGGACGAGCCCGGCACCATGCCCAACGCGCGAGCGGGAGGATCAGATGCGGATCGGTTTCACATCCGAGCAGGAACGGCTACGCGCCCACCTCCGGGAGTACTTCGCCGAGCTGATGACGCCCGAACGTCGCGAGGGGCTCGCCAGCGAGGGCAGTGGGGGCACCGCCAATGAGGGCGTGGCCGGCGGGGGAGAGTACGGCGATGGCGTGGCGTACAAGGAGATCGTTCGTCAGCTGGGCCGGGACGGCTGGCTCGCGATCGGCTGGCCGGAGGCCTACGGCGGGCAGGAGCGCTCGATGCTCGACCAGCTCGTCTTCACCGACGAGGCGGCCATCGCCGGGGTGCCGGTCCCCTTCCTCACGATCAACACGGTCGGCCCGACGATCATGCGATTCGGCACCGAGGAGCAGAAGGCGTTCTACCTGCCGAGGATCGCCGCGGGCGAGCTGCACTTCTCGATCGGCTACTCCGAGCCCGGCGCGGGCACCGACCTCGCGTCGCTGCGCACGCGGGCCGTGCGCGACGGCGACGAGTACGTGATCAACGGGCAGAAGATGTGGACGAGCCTCATCGAGTACGCCGACTACGTGTGGCTCGCCGCCAGGACGGATCCCGACGCGCCCCGGCACAAGGGGCTCAGCATGCTCGTGGTGCCCACCTCGGCCGAAGGGTTCTCGTGGACCAAGGTGCGCACGGTCGCCGGGCCGGGCACGAGCGCGACCTACTACGACGACGTCCGCGTGCCGGTCAGCGCGCGCATCGCGGAGGAGAACGCGGGCTGGCCGCTGATCACCAACCAGCTCAACCACGAGCGCGTCGCGCTGACCTCAGCCGCCCCGCTCGCGTCGGCGCTCGCCGACGTGCTCGCCTGGGCACGCGAGACCAAGCAGCCCGACGGCAGCCGCGTGATCGACGCCGAATGGGTCCGCACGCACCTCGCCCGCGTGCACGCCCACACCGAGTACCTCAAGCTGCGCAACTGGAGGATCGCCTGGGCCGCCGCCCAGAGCGAGCTGAGCCCCGCCGAGGCGTCGGGGACCAAGGTGTTCGGCACGGAACTCGCCACGGAGGCCTACCGGCTGCTCATGGAGGTGCTCGGCGCGGGAGCGGTGGTGCGCGAGGGCTCGCCGGGCGCGCTGCTGCGCGGGCGGATCGAGCGCGCGCACCGGTCGGCGCTGATCCTCACCTTCGGCGGCGGCACCAACGAGATCCAGCGCGACCTCGTCGCCGCGACCGCACTCGGTCTTCCCGTCAAGCGCTAGGGGCAACCATGGACTTCACCCTCACCGAAGCACAGCAGGACCTCGCGGCGCTCACCCGCCGCATCGCGAACGACCACGTCACCCCCGAGTCGCTCGGGCCGGCGGGCGCGGGCGGCTTCGACCGTGCACTGTGGACGGCCCTGGCCAGGGCGGGCGTGCTCGACGCCGCGCTGCCCTCGGCGGTCGGCGGCGGCGGGTTCGGGCTGCTCGAACAGTGCTCGATCCTGATCGAGCTGGGCCGGGCCGTCGCCCCGGTGCCCTACCTGCCGGGCATCGCCGCGGCGGCCGCCACACTCGCCGAATTCGGCACCCCCGAGCAGACGGAACGCTGGCTCGTTCCCGTGCTGCGCGGCGAGCGCGTGCTCGCCGTAGCCCTGCCCGACACCGGCGCGCCCACCGGGTTCACCGCCGAACGCGACGGCGCGAGCCTGCGCGTCTCCGGTGCGCAGTCGGCGGTGCCCTTCGGTGCGTTCGCCGACGGCTTCCTCGTGCAGGCCACGTCCGCCGACGGCGAGCTCGTCGCCGTGGTAGACGCGAACGACCTCACGGTGTCCCCGCAGTCGGCCGTGGACCACGCCGACGCCGCGCTCGCCGAGGCCACCGACGCGCGCGCGAGCGCCGTGCTGCCCGCACGGGCGGTCCCGTGGCTGCGAGCGCGCGCCACGGCCGGGCTCTGCGCGTTCCAGCTCGGGGTGCTGGAACGTGCCGTGGAGCTCACGGCGGAGTACGCGCGCGAGCGCACGCAGTTCGGGCAGCCCATCGGCGGGTTCCAGGCCGTGCGGCACCGCCTCGCGGACGCACACCTCGACGTCGAGGCGGTGCGGCTGACCCTGTGGCAGGCCGCGTGGCGGCTCACCGAAGGAGAGGACGCCGCCGAGGAGGTCGCCACGGCCAAGTACTGGGCGGCCGAAGCCGGACACCGCGTCGCCCATACCGTCGTGCACGTCCACGGCGGCGTCGGCATCGACGTCGACCACCCGGTGCACCGCTACTTCGTCGCGGCCAAGCGCACCGAGTTCGCGCTCGGCGGCGCGACCGCGCACCTGCGTGAGCTCGGCTCGCAGCTCGCATGAACGCCGTTCCCACCGTCACCGAGCTGCTGCTGGCCCGCACCGGCGACGAGCACGCCGGGCTGCGGTTCGCCGACCGCGCGTGGACGTGGGCGGAGTGCGTACGGCGGAGCGCAGCGCACGGCGCGCTCCTGCGCACGCTGCTGCGTCCCGGCCCGCCGCCGCACGTCGGAGTGCTCGCGGACAACGTGCCGTCGTTCGCCTTCCTGCTCGGCGGCGCCGCGCTGTCGGGCACGGTGCTGGCCGGGCTGAACCCGACCCGCCGGGGCGAGGCGCTGGCGCGCGACGTCCGGCTCGCCGACTGCCAGTTCGTGCTCGCCGAGGCGAAGTACGTGCCGCTGCTGGCCGACGTGGGCGTGCCCGTACTCGACCTCGACGGTCCGGAGTGGACGGAACTGCTCGCCGCGCACGCCCGCGCCGAGCCCAAGCCGGTGCCCGCCCGCCCTGACGACCTGCTGATGCTCATCTACACCTCCGGCACGAGCGGCGACCCGAAGGCGGTGCGCTGCACCCACGGCAAGATCGCGTTCCCCGGCCGGATGCTCGCCGAGCGGTTCGCGCTGTCCACGGCGGACACCGTGTACGTCGCGATGCCGATGTTCCACTCCAACGCGATCATGGCGGGCTGGGCGGTCGGGCTGGCGGCCGGTGCCACGATCGCGCTGCGCCGCCGGTTCTCCGCGTCGGGCTTCCTCCCCGACGTGCGCCGGTTCGGCGCCACGTACGCGAACTACGTCGGCACACCGCTGTCCTACGTGCTCAGCACGCCAAGGCTGGCCGACGACGCCGACAACCCGCTGCGCGTCGTGTACGGCAACGAGGGCGCCGAGGCCGACCTCGCCGCGTTCGCCGAGCGGTTCGGCTGCCGCGTGGTGGACGCGTTCGGCTCCACCGAGGGGGGCGTCGGGTTCGCGCGCACCCCGGACACCCCGCCCGGCTCGCTCGGCAGGCCCACCCCCGGTGTCGAGGTGCTGCACCCCGGCACTGGCGCGCCGTGCCCGCCCGCGCGGTTCGGCGCGGACGGCACGCTGCTCAACGCCGCCGAGGCCGTGGGCGAACTGGTCAACACCACCGGCGCCGGCTGGTTCGCGGGCTACTACGGCGACGACGCCGCGACCGAGGAGCGGCTGCGCGACGGCCGGTACCACACGGGCGATCTCGCCTACACCGACGAGCGGGGCTTCTGCTACTTCGCGGGACGGCACGGCGACTGGCTGCGCGTCGACGGCGAGAACCTCGGCACGGCACCGATCGAACGGGTACTACTGCGCCACCCCGCGGTCGCGGAGGCCGCCGTGTACGCGGTGCCGGGGCGCGTCGGCGACGACGTGATGGCCGCGCTCGTGCCCGAGCCCGGCGCCACGCTCACTCCCGCCGAGTTCGGCGCTTTCCTGGCCGCGCAGCCCGATCTCGGCCCCAAGCAGCTACCACGCTTCGTGCGGATCGTCGACCAACTGCCGAGGACGGCCACGTTCAAAGTGGTGAAACGCCGGCTTGCCGCCGAGGGCGTGGACTGCTCCGATCCGATGTGGTCCAGACCGAATGCGGCGCCGATGTACGAAACCCGCCCCACGCGGGACGAATCTGCCCTACCGTGACCGGCATGCGAAGCCGAGGACCGCTCTGCGCTCTCTCCGCACTCAGCCTGGTCGCCGCCGTGTCGGTGGTGTCCGCACCCGCGGCGGGCGCCGCGCCGGTCACGCTCACGGCGAGCGACTTCCGCCTCGCCGAGGGCGCCTACAACCCCGTGATCGCGAAACTCGACGACGCCCTGCCGAACGCGTCGCTGCCCGCCGTGCTGGACAGCGCCAACCGCACCGGCACCACGAGCGGGTGCGACCCCTCCGCGACCGGGCAGGTGGCGGCGTTCTGCTGGCAGTCGGGCGACAACGGCACCGCCGACTGGTACCCGCAGGGCATCAGCAGCACCGCCGACGCCTACGGCAGCGGCACCTACGAGGGCCGCACCGCGCTGTTCGTCAGCTGGTACTACAACGGCTCCGGCACCAACAAGGGCGTCCGTGTGTCCTTCGTGGACTACGCGACCCCCTCCGCCCCGAAGTACCGCCACGTGCTGCTCGTCGAGCCGTACACCAACTCGGCGGGCCTGCCCGACTTCCGCCCGGTGACCGTGCACGCCGGCGGCATCTTCACCTACGGCCACTACCTCTACTCGGCCGACACGTGGGGCGGGTTCCGGGCCTTCGACCTGCGCCACCTGTGGCGGGTCTCGACCGGGGACGAGTCGAAGATCGGCAGGCAGTCCGACGGCAGCTACCACGCCTTCAACTACGCCTACGTGCTCCCGCAGGCGCAGAAATTCACGGCGTCCACCACGAACGGCGTCGCGCGGCTGCGCTACTCGGCGGCCTCGCTGGACCGCACCAGCTCGCCCGACAGCGTGATCGTGCCCGAGTACAACGCCGACGGCACCGGCTCGCGCGTCGTGCGCTTCCCGATCGACCACACCGACCGCAAGTTCAAGGAGTCGGCCGACGGCTACACCCACGCCACCGAGGCCTACCGCACCGACATCGCCAGCATGCAGGGCGCGACGGCGATCAACGGCCAGTTCCTGGTGTCGGCGAGCGCGGGCTCGGGCTCGCGCGGGTCGGTGTACACGTTCACGGCGAGCAGCGGACCGGCCAAGCACAGCGGCGCCCAGCCGATCGGCCCGGAGGACCTCTCCTACCGGGGCCCGCAACAGCAGCTGTGGGGCCTCACCGAGTACCCCGGGAAACGCTACGTCTACGCGATGCGGCCCTCGGCGTTCTGACCCGCCGTTTGACAGGGCGCGGGCGGCGGCCCGCATAGTGGGGTCCCCGAGAGGCGAGGACACCATGGACACCGACTCACTGCGAGCCGCCTACCGCACGCTGCTGGACGCCGCCGCCACCGTCGCCGGCTCCGCCGACCCCAGCCCGGCCCCGCCGCGCGGCGAGTGGAACGCCGACCAGATCCTGGCGCACGTCTCACTTGTCAGCGCCACGACCATCGCCACCACCTCGGCCGTCGCCGCGGGATCGCACACGACCTACGACAACCGGCTCGCACAGGAACTCTGGACCCTGGAGCGCGTCATCGGGCTCGCGGGCGGCAACAGCGGGCTCCGGGAGCGTGTCCGCCTCCAGGGTGAGGCCCTGTGCGCGCTCGGTCCGGCGCTGAGCGAGGCCGAGCTCGACACGCTGGTGCCAACCCGGCTGCTGTCCAACTACGCGGTCCTCGTCGACCGGCCCCTGCCACTGCGGGACATCCTCGGGGGGCTGGCGGACACGGAGCTGCCGGGCCACGCGCGGCAGCTCCTCGACCTCCTGCCGGGGAGGCGCCGCTAGAGCCCGCTTCGGAAATGGCACCGCTTTCGCCTGCGCCGTCGACCGGCGCCAACGCCGCGATGAGCGGCGGTGGTCGTGCCGGCCGGCGGGCCTGGCGTTCCGCCGCCCGCCACCCGCAACGCTCGCTAGTCCTCCGGGGCGGTGATGGGGCGCAGCCTGCGCGGCCCCGAGTCGGGGCGGGACGGCGGCGGGCCGAGCACCATGCGCGCGTTGGTCACGAACGCTCCGTCCGGCGAGGCGAGGATCGGGTCGAGCGACAGCGAGCGCACCTCCGGGTTGTCCTCGGCCAGCGCCGCCACGCGCAGCACCATGTCCTGCAACGCGGCGAGGTCGGCGGGCTCGTCGCCCCGGTAACCGGTCAACAGCGGCGCGGTCTTGGGCTCGCGCACGATCGTCGCGGCGTCGACGTCGGTGAGCGGCACCGCGCGGAATGCCTGGTCGCCGAGCAGCGTGCTCACCACGCCGGAAAGCCCGAAGGAGACGAGCGTGCCGAACGAAGGGTCGTCCTGCAGCCCGATCACGCACGACACGCCCTTCGGCGCCATGCGCTGCACGTACACCTCCTCGGCCCCGGAGACCTCCCGCAGGTCGCGGTAGCTGACGCGCACCGAGTCCTCCGACGTGAGGTCCAGCCGCACCCCCGCCAGGTCCGGCCTGCCGCGCAGCCGGTCGTCGTACGCCTTGAGCGTCACCGGGTAGCCCAGTTCCTCCGCCGCCGCCACGGCCCCGTCGGCGTTGGTGACGAGGCGGAACGGCACCACCTCGATGCCGTAGCACGCGAGCAGCCGCACCACCTCGTCGTCGGTGAGCACCCGGTTGTGGTCGTCGGCCAGCAGCTCTCGGACCATCCCCTGTGCCTGCTCGACGTGCAGCCCCGCCGGGCGCACGATCGTCCCCTGCGGTCGCTGCCGCCACGCCGCGTAGCGCACGACACGGGCGAGAGCGTTCACCGCCCGCTCCGGGCTCGGGTAGCTCGGGATCGACCCCGCGGAGGGAGCCCCGTCCTCGCCCGGCACCGCCAGCTCGGCGGGCACCCCCTCGGCGGCGAGGAACGTCGAGACGATCGGCTTCTGGACCGTGTCCTCCCTCGCCGTGACGGTCTCGCGCAGCGCCCGCGCGTACGCCGTGCCGGGAATCGCCACCGGGGGCACGAACACCGCGACGAGCGCGTCGACCTCCGGCGAGTCCAGCGCCTCCCCCACGGCGGCGGCGAACTGCTCCGGCGACGCCTGCGGCCCGACGTCCACCGGGTCGATCCCGAGCCGCAGCCCCTGCGCCCGCGCGGTGTCGGCGGCGAGCAGCCCGATCGCGCTGGAGTTGCCGACGATCGCGACGCGCGAGCCCGTTGGCAACGGCTGGTGGGCGAAGAGGAGCGCGGTGTCGAACAGCTGGGCCAGCGAGTCCACCCGCACGACACCGGCTTGCTCGAACAGCGCCTGCACGCTCGACTCGTCGATGTCGGTCGACGTGGCGGCCAGCTGCGGGCGCACCGCGTGCCGCCCCGACTTCACCGCCACGATCGGCTTACTGCGGGCGAGCCTGCGGGCCAGGCGCGCGAACTTGCGCGGGTTGCCGAAGGACTCCAGGTACAGCAGCACGAGGTCGGTTCTCGGATCCGTCTCCCAGTACTGGAGCAGGTCGTTGCCGGAGACGTCGGCGCGGTTACCGGCCGAGACGAACGTCGAGAGCCCGAGCCCGCGCGCCTCGGCGTCGGCGAGGATCGCGGTGCCCAGCGCACCGGACTGGCAGAAGAAGCCCGTGCGACCCCGCTTGGGCAGCCGGGGCGCGAGCGTGGCGTTGAGCCGCACGCGCGGGTCGGTGTTGAGCACGCCGAGCGCGTTCGGACCCACCACGCGCATCCCGTGTGCCCTGGCCTCGCCGACGAGCCGCAGCTCGGCATGCTGCCCGTGCGGCCCGGCCTCGCCGAAGCCCGCCGACACGATCACGAGTGTCTTGACGCCCTTGGCGAGCGCGCCGTCGAGCACCGACTCCACCTGGCCGGCGGGCACGGCGACGATCGCCAGGTCCACCGGGTCAGGGATCTCCAGCACCGACTTGTACGCCCGCACCCCGCGCACGGAGGCGTGCTCGGGATTCACCGGGTACACCGTGCCGGCGAAGTCGGCCGAGAGCAGGTTGCTCAGCACCGCGTAGCCGATCTTGGTCGGGTCGGTGGACGCGCCGATGACGGCGACCGAACGGGGGTGGAGCAGGTTGTGCACGCTGCGTGCCTCGGCGGCCTGCTCGCGGGCGCGCGCCACGGCCAGCGACTCCTCGGTGGGATCGATGTCGAACTCCAGGTGCACCACGCCCTCCTCGAAAGCGCGGCTCACCTGGTAACCGGCGTCGCGGAACACGCGGATCATGGCGGAGTTCTCGGCGAGCACCTCGGCGACGAACCGGCGCAGACCCCGCTCCGAAGCGGCGGCGGCGAGGTGCTCGAGCAGGATCGACCCGAGGCCCCTGCCCTGGTGCGCGTCGTCGACCACGAACGCGACCTCGGCCGACTCGGCGTCCAGTCGCTCGTACCGGCCCACGGCGACCACGTCGTCGCCGAGCAGCGCCACGAACGCCACGCGGTCGTGGTGGTCGACCGTGGAGAAACGCTCCAGGTCCCTCGCCGGGATGCGCGGGTAGGCGCCGAAGTAGCGCAGGTAGCGCGTGCGGTCGGACAGCCGGCCGTGCAGCGCCACCAGCCCGTCGGCGTCCGTCGGCACCACGGGTCGCAAGTGGACGGTTCCGCCGTCGGAGAGCAGGACGTCGGCCTCCCACTGGCGCGGGTAGCCGAACGGGTCGAAGCTCCGCTCGCCGGTGTCGCTCGCCATCTCGATCAGTCCCTCGGATCGTCCGGATCCAGGCCGTGCAGCGGGAACACCGCCCTGCGGGTGTCCCGGACCGCCACGTCGACGGCGTCGTCGAGCCCGTCGCCCCAGGGCGCGAACCCGGTGTCCCCGCCGTCGGTCATGCTCAGCGGCAGCTCCGCCCTCGGCGCCGCCTCGCGCACCAGGTCCGACCACTCGGCCGGCAGCGGGGTTTCCGGATCCACGTCGCGGTCGAGGACGGTCGCGATCAGGTGGGTCCACGACCGTGGCACCACGCGGATCAGCTGGTAGCCACCGCCGCCGACCGCGAGCCACCTGCCGTCGGCGTGGGTGTCGGCGAGCTCGCGCAGCGTGCGGTAGATCGTGCGGTGACCGTCGACGGTGAGCGCCAGGTCGGCGAGCGGATCCTCCTCGTGGGAGTCGACGCCGCACTGGCTCACCAGCAGCTGCGGGCGGAACTCGGCGAGCAGCGACGGCACCACCGCGTGGAAGGCCCGCAGCCAGCCCGCGTCCTTCGTCCTCGGCGGCAACGGGATGTTCACGGCGCTGCCCTCGGCGCCCTCGACCCCGATCTCGCTGGAGTACCCGGTGCCGGGGAACAGCGTGAAGGGGTGCTGGTGCAGCGAGATCGTCAGCACGCGGGGGTCGCCGTAGAAGGCGGCCTGCACGCCGTCGCCGTGGTGCACGTCGGTGTCGACGTAGGCAATGCGGTCGAACCCGTTGTCCAGCAGCCACGAGATGGCCACCGACAGGTCGTTGTAGACGCAGAAGCCGGACGCGCGGTCGCGCATGGCGTGGTGCAGCCCGCCCGCGATGTTCACCGCCCGCCGGGCCTTGCCCTCGGCGATGCAGCGCGCGCCGAGCATCGTCGAGCCGACGACCAGCGACGCCGCCTCGTGCATGTTCGTGAAGATCGGGTTGTCGCTCGTGCCGAGCCCGTGCCCGACGTTCCAGCTCGCCATGGGCGCCTGCTTCACCGCTTCGAGGTACTCCGCGGCGTGCGCGCGGTACAGCTCGGCCTCGGTCGCCGGCTCGGGCACGAGCAGAGGCACGTCCTCCAGCACCCCCAGCGCGGTCGCGAGCTTGATCGTGAGGTGCAGGCGGACCGGGTTGAAGGGATGCTCGCCACCGAGGTCGTAGCCGAGCAGTGCGGGGTCCCAGACGACGGCGGAGGGCGACATAAGAGGAGGGTAGCCGCGCGGAGCGCGTCCTTGGGGGTGGCGGCCGGGTGACGGGAGGGCATACCGCCGCGCAGAACACGTCCTTGCGGGGCCGGGGTGGGCGACGGGTGGGCGCAGCCGGGTACTAGCCGGGTTCGGGACCGGTCGCCGCGGGCCTCGCTGGGTCGGCCGACCAGTTCGACCACGACCCCGTGTACAGCGCGGCGGGCTCACTCCTGCCCGCGACCTCCAGCGCCAGCACGATCGAGCTGGCGGTGATCCCGGAGCCGCAGTAGGCCCCCACCGGCACGCCGTCACCCACGCCGAGCGCCGCGAAGTGCTCGGCGAGCTCCTCCGGCGAACGCCAGCGCCCGTCGGTCCCGACGTGTGCGGCGAACGGGGCGTTGCGGGCGCCCGGGATGTGGCCCGCGCGCGGGTCGATGGGCTCCGTCTCGCCCGTGTAGCGCTGCGGTGCCCTCGCGTCGAGCAGCACGCCCTCGCGGGCGAGCGCCGCGGCGGCGTCGGCGTCCAGCACGGGCAGGCCGCCGGGGCGGACCTCGAGGTCGCCCTCGGACGGCTCCGGCTCCTCGGTCGTGACGGGCCTGCCCTCGGCCTCCCACACGGCGAAGCCGCCGTCCAGCACGGCGACCTGGGCGTGGCCTGCCCAGCGCAGCAGCCACCATGCCCGCGCGGCCACCGACGAGTCCCCGTCGTCGTAGGCGACGACAAGGTGTCCCTCGCGCACCCCGGCGGCGCGCAGCACCCGCTGCAGCGCGGCCGGGTCCGGCAGCGGGTGCCTGCCGCCCGGCCCCGGTGGGGCCGCGAGCTCCGAGTCCACGTCGACGTACACGGCGCCAGGCACGTGCCCGGCCCGGTAGGACTCCGCACCCGGCGGGCCGGTGAGGCGCCAGCGCACGTCGAGCACGGTGGGGCGGTCCCCCTCGGGCGCGTCGAGCAGATCCGCGAGTTCGGCTGTCGTGATGACGGAACGCATGCGGGTCATCCTCCTCCGGGCCCGGCCGGTCACGCACCGTGGGCGGCCCGCTGACCAGCGGGCCGTCGTTACGTGATCGCCTGCCGTAACTGTCGGGCACAACGACTACCATGAGCAACGCGAACAAAGGGGACAGGCGTGAACGATCTCATCGACACCACCGAGATGTACTTGCGCACCATCTACGAGCTCGAGGAAGAGGGTGTCGTGCCGCTGCGCGCGCGAATCGCGGAGCGGTTGCAGCAGAGCGGCCCGACCGTGAGCCAGACGGTGGCGCGTATGGAGCGTGACGGGCTGGTGGTGGTGGCCGACGACCGGCACCTCCAGCTGACGGACCACGGCCGGGAGCTGGCCATCGCCGTGATGCGCAAGCACCGCCTCGCCGAGCGGCTGCTCGTGGACGTCATCGGCCTGGAGTGGGAGCACGTGCACAACGAGGCGTGCCGCTGGGAGCACGTCATGAGCGAGGCCGTCGAGCGCAAGCTCGTGCAGCTGCTCGACCACCCGACCACCTCTCCGTACGGCAACCCGATCCCCGGCCTCGACAAGCTGGGCGAGGGCGAGCCCGCGCCGCCGGCCGAGGCCGACCTGGTGCGACTGGACGAGGTGGCCCGCTCGGGCGGAGGCAAGGTCGAGATCCGGCGCATCGCCGAGCACGTGCAGCTCGACGAGTCGCTGATGACCGAGCTGAAGTCCGTGGGCATCGTGCCCGGCCAGACCGTGCACGTCGGCAAGATCAACGGCGGTGGCTCCACCGTCGAGGTCTCCGACGACCACAACTCGGCACAGGTCTCGGCGTCGGTGCTGCACGCCGTGCTGGCTCAGGCCCGGTGACCTCTGCCGAAGCGGCAGCCGGCGCGTTCCGCACCCTGCACGGCACCGAGCCGCGCGGTGTGTGGTCGGCGCCTGGCCGGGTCAACTTGATCGGCGAGCACACCGACTACAACGACGGCTTCGTGCTGCCGTTCGCCCTGCCCCATCGCCTCGCCGCCGCGGGTTCCCCGCGCGACGACAAGGTTCTCACCCTGGCGACGCTCGGTTCCGACGGCCGCATCCAGCAGGCCGACCCCGTGCGGATCCCGGACCTGTGCCCCGGCGAGCCCGACGGCTGGGCCGCCTACCCTGCCGGTGTCGCGTGGGTGCTGCGCGAGCACGGCATCGACGGCGGCGCCGATCTGGTGATCGCGGGTGACGTGCCCACGGGCGCGGGCCTGTCGTCGTCGGCCGCGATCGAGTGCGCCGTCGCGCTGGCCCTTCTGGGCCTCGCGGGCCACGGCGACCCGGACCGGGCCCGCCGCGCCGAGATCGCCCGCTGGGCACAGCGCGCCGAGAACGAGTTCGTCGGCGTGCCGACCGGCGTGCTCGACCAGACCGCGTCGCTGTGCTGCGTCGAGGGCCACGTGCTGTTCCTCGACGTGCGTTCCGGCGAAAGCGAGCAGGTCCCCTTCGACGCCGAGGGCGCCGGCCTGCGCGTACTCGTGATCGACACCCGCGTCAAGCACGCGCACGGCGAGTCCGGCTACGGCGAGCGCAGGCGGGGCACCGAGCGGGCCGCCGAGCTGCTCGGCGTCGAGGCGCTGCGCGAGGTCACCGGCGACGGCCTGTCGTCGGCGCTCGGCACGCTCCCCGCCGAGTTGGCGCCTCTCGTGCGCCACGTCGTCACCGAGAACGACCGCGTGGTCGAGGTCGCCCGGCTCCTGCGAGAAGGCCGGATGGCCGACATCGGCCCGGTGCTCGACGCCTCGCACGTCAGCATGCGCGACGACTACCGCATCTCGTGTCCCGAGCTCGACCTCGCCGTCGACTCCGCCCGCGAGGCGGGTGCACTCGGCGCCCGCATGACCGGCGGTGGCTTCGGCGGCTCGGCGATCGCGCTCGTCCGCGACACCGACCAGCAGGCCGTGGAGAACGCGGTCAACGCGGCGTTCGAGCAGGCCGGGTACCGCAAGCCACGGCTGTTCACCGCGGTCCCCTCGGCGGGCGCGGGCCAGGACCGACCCTGATCCCTGCCCGCCACGGGCGGGGTGCACACTGTGCTCCGTGCCCGCGTCCGGCGATCCCCGGTGGCGGGTGTCACCATCGGGAAGGCCCACACCGGCACCCCCGTTCCAGGAACCGGCCGGGCACAGCGGCACACCAGCCCGCGCTCAGCTTCGGCACAGGCCCCGCTCGTGGCGTGGCCGACGAGCACCCCGATCCGTAGTCGCAACGAGGAAGGCCCCGAGCAGATGCCCACCGACACGGCACCGTCCGCCAAGCCCATGAAACTGGTCGTCACGGGTGGAGCCGGCTACATCGGCAGCGTGTGCGCGGCCCGGCTCGTCGAGGCCGGCCACGCCGTCACCGTCGTCGACGACCTGTCCACCGGCCACGAGGACGCCGTGCCCGAGGGCGCGGAGTTCATCCGCGGCGACGCGGCCGAGGTCGCCGAAACGTTGCTGGCTCAGGGTTTCGACGGGGTGCTGCACTTCGCGGCGAAGTCGCTCGTCGGCGAGTCGATGCAGGACCCCGGTACCTACTGGCGCGGCAACGTGCTCACCTCCCTCCGGTTGCTCGACGCGATGCGCACCCACGGCACGCCGCGCCTCGTCTTCTCCTCCACGGCCGCGACCTACGGCGAACCCGACACGAGCCCCATCCGGGAGACCGCGCCCACCCGGCCAACCAACACCTACGGCGCGACCAAGCTCGCCATCGACCACGCGATCACCAGCTACGCGCGGGCCCACGGGCTCGCCGCGGTGAGCCTGCGCTACTTCAACGTCGCGGGTGCGTACGGGCGCTACGGTGAGCGACACGCCACCGAGACGCACCTGATCCCGCTCGTGCTGCAGGTCGCCACCGGTGACCGTGCCCAGGCGCAGATCTACGGCGACGACTACCCCACCGACGACGGCACAGCGGTCCGCGACTACATCCACGTCACCGACCTCGCCGACGCCCACCTGCTGGCGGTGGAGCACGCCCGCGCCGGCGAGCACCAGATCTACAACCTGGGCAACGGCACCGGTTTCTCGGTGCGCCAGGTGATCGAGGCCTGCCGAGAGGTGACCGGCCACCCGATCCCCGCCGTGGTCGGACAGCGCCGGCCGGGTGACCCGGCGGTGCTGGTGGCCTCGAGCGAGGGCGCCAGGACCGCGCTGGGCTGGAAGCCAGAGCGCGCTGACCTCACCGGGATGGTCGCCGACGCGTGGCGGTTCACCCAGGACCGCAGGGCGGCGAACCCCGCGTAGGCGGCTCTTCGCCGTCCTCAGGCCCCCACAACGGAGAGGCATCGCACGTGCCGCCGAGCCTGGCGAGCTTCGCGGGCGGCATCGCGTGGGCCAGCGCCTGCCCCAGGAGGCCGGCCAGGACATGTTCGCGATGGGCCTCCAGCGCCCTCTCGACGGCCATGCCGGCCAGCGGCCCGTCTCCCCTCACGTAGGCCGAATAGGCGAGCAGGCTCGCCACCTGCGCGCGCTCCGGCTTCGGCGTGGCCCGCACGAGCGCGAGCCACAGCCGCTCCGCCGTGGCCGCGTGCGGGCCGCCCGGCGGCAGCGCTGTCGCGAGACAGGCGTCCCTGACGTCGGCGAGCTCGAGTGCGATGGCCAGCTCGGCGATCTCCTGGTCGGAGAACGTCAGCTCGCCGCGGGCGGCTCTCGCCAGCGCTGCCCGCACCGCCGCGAAGGCACGCCCGAGCAGTTCGGGACCCGGCTCGGCCGTCACACCGAGCAGGTCGACCGCGACGTCGAGCAGCGCTGCCCTGCGAGCCAGCGCCGGCTCGTCGTCGGGAGCCAGCTGCTCCGCCATCTCCTCCCTGCTGCCGAAGGTGACCAGGCCCGCGTGCGCGGACACGGCCGCCATGACGGACGAGGCCGGGTCGGGTAGCCGTCCGCCACAGCCCGGTTGGTCGTAGCAACGCCACTCCGCTCCCTCGCGGATCTCCGGTACCCACAGCGCGTGCACGAGCGGGATGCCGCGTTCGCCGAGGACGGCGGTGAGGGTGTCGACCAACGTGGCGTACGGCGGCCCGGTGCCCTGTTCCGGCGGGTCCCCGCCGACGACGGCGATGGTGACGCCGCCGGGTTCCCCGGCCAGCAGGGGTTGTTCGAGCTGGAGCGCGAGATCGGTCTCGCAGCCCGGTTCGGGCAGGTCCGCGCGGAGCACGCAGCCGACGCGGTTGGCGGCGGATCCACTGTGGACGACCGCGAGGATCGAGTCGGCGGGCCGGAACCCGATGAGGTGCGGGAGCGCCGCGAGCAGTTGCCCCGGCGCGCGGAGGTCGACCGTGGTGGTGCCGGTCGTGGATGAGGTGGTCATGAGTCCACGATGGCGTGGGGAGGGTGGGGGTGGCGGGGG
>NZ_QEQT01000055.1:53160-89996 GCF_003311655.1 Prauserella sp. PE36
GTGGCGGGGGTGGGAGGAATCTGTGGACGGGTGGGGGTGAGTTGAACAAGGGAGCCGGAGGGGCGGCGGTGGAACGGGTTGGTGTCGGTGGGCGGGGCTATGGTGGTGCGGGCCCCGCCCGCCGACCGCGCTCAGAACGCCCCGCGCAGGGCCGCCTTCCCGCCCACCACCGGCAGGTCCACCGTCGTGTTCCGCACGTCGATCGCCAGCCCCGCACCGGGCTTCGGGCGCAACGTGAAGTCGTGGTCGCTCGACAGCAGCACGAACTCGAGGCGGTGTCCCTCGGCGAGCACGTAGTCGTCCGGCTGGAGGTCGAACGACACGTCGTACGCCACCCCGGGCCGGATCGGCTTGGTGCGCCACGCACTCGTGCGGTTCTGCGGGTCGGTCCAGCCGCGGGTGATCACGTTCGACGTGCCGTCGGGCGCCCGGTCCACCAGCACGCCGGTGATGTTCGCGGCGGGCCGGTCGAAGGCGACCTTCAAGTCGACCGACGCCGTTCCGCTCAACCGCACGGGTTTCCGCGCCGGACCGGTGGCATAGGCGAGCCGGTTGGCCGACGACGGCGCGTCGACGAGCTGCTCGACGGTCTTGGTCGCGTCGTCGGTGAGCCGCTCGACGACGGGCCTCCCCCGCAGCGGGCCGGACACGTCGAGACCGCCGCGGGCGGAGCCGCCCGGCCTCGGGTACACCGTGACGTCCCGGGTGCCGGGAGCCGGCCAGTCCGCCTCGTCGGCCCACGACAGGTCCTCGCGCTGCACCGTGGACCTCGGCTCGTCCTCGATCCCGTTGTCGACGCCGTACAGGTAGTGGGAGAACCAGCGGTTGAGGGTGCGCAGCCATTCCTGCTGGCGCAGCCCGTACGGGTCGGCGTGGCCGGACTGGTGCCACCAGATCTTGCGCTCGACGCCCGCCTTCGCGAGCGCCTCGTACCACCTGGCCGCCTGGCTCGTGGTGACGTTCCAGTCGTTGAGGCCGTGCACAACGAGCACCGAGGCACGCACGTCACGGGCGTCGTCGAGGTAGTTGCGCTCGTGCCAGAAGGCGCTGTAGTCGCCGGTGACGCGGTCCTGCTCCCGGGCGAGCTCGTCGATCACCGGACGGCAGATCTCGCGGTCGGCGCGCGTGTAGACGTACTCGGCGAGCACATCCGCGTCTTCGCCCTGGAAACCGCCGGGGGCCACTACGGCACCGTCCTCGCGGTAGTAGTCGTACCAGTCCGAGATCGCCGCGATCGGCACGATCGTCTCGAGCCCCTCGACGCCGGTGCTCGCGACCGCGTTGGGCAGGGTTCCGTTGTAGGACACGCCCATCATGGCCGTCTTGCCGGTGGTCCAGTCCGCCGCGACGGGAGTGCCCTCGGCGTTCCTGGCCTTCGCCCGCCCACCCAGCCAGTCCACGACGGACTTCGCGCCGATCGTCTCGTTCTCGCCGCCGGTCGTGGGGCAGCCGGTGGAGGCGCCGCTGCCGAGCGACTCGGCGTAGACGACGGCGAACCCGCGCGAGACGAGGTACTGCTCGTAGCGCCAGGTGATCTGCGGCTTCGGCTTGCCGTGCCCGTCCGGGACGTACAGCTCCACGTCGACGTTGTGGTTGGCGACGTCGTTGCCGCCCGCGTAGTACGGGCTCGCCTGGTAGACCACCGGCACACGCAGGCCGTGCTCGGTGGCTCTCGGCCGGACGATCTCGACGTGCACCTCGTCGTCGGCGCCGTCGCGGTCACTGTCCACGGGCGCCGTCACCCAGAGGCTCTCCCGCACGACGTCGGCGGGGTCGAACACCGGCTGCGCCTGCCCGTCCTCGAACACCGGTCCCGGCGGAGGCTCCGCCTGCGCCGCGGCGGGAACCAGCGGCATCGCGATGACGGCGGTGAGCAGGACGGCGAGGCGTGCGACTCTCACGGTGCCCCCAGTCGGTCGGCGATCGGAGTGGTTCGACCTTTCCGGCGCCGTCCCACGGTGTCAAGGAAGCCGGTGCAGATCCCGACGAAAGGCTGTGCGCGAAGGGATCGCACCCCGATTTTCGGTGGCGCGCACTGGGACGATCGGAGCATGTCTCGTTCGTTCGACGATCTGGTGGCCGAGGCCGCGACCGCTCCGGTCGACGGCTGGGATTTCTCGTGGCTTGACGGGCGGGCCACCGAGCAGCGCCCGTACTGGGGGTACCAACGGCGGCTGGGCCTGCGCCTGGCCAGGGCATCGGCGGCACTGGACCTCCAGACCGGCGGTGGCGAGGTCCTGGCCGGCGCGCCGAGATTCCCACCGGTGATGGTGGCGACGGAGTCGTGGCCACCGAACGTGGCCGCGGCGGCGACCTCCCTGCGGCCGCGGGGCGTGGTCGTCGTCGAGGCCTCGGACGAGCCGCCGCTGCCGTTCACCGACGCGGCGTTCGATCTGGTGACCAGCCGTCATCCGGCCACGGTGTGGTGGGCGGAGATCGCGAGGGTGCTGCGGCCGGGTGGAACGTACTTCGCCCAGCACGTGGGCCCGGGCACCATGTGGGAGCTGGTGGAGTACTTCCTCGGCCCGCAACCGGAGGCACGCCGGAAACGACACCCCGAGCGGGAGGCCGCTGAGGCGCGTGCCGCCGGCCTGGAGATCGTGGACGTGCGGTCCGCGCGGCTGCGCGCGGAGTTCTTCGACATCGGCGCCGTGGTCTTCTTTCTGCGCAAGGTGATCTGGACGGTGCCCGGCTTCACCGTGGACGCCTACCTCGGGCGGCTGCGCGAACTGCACGAGCTGATCCGGCGGGACGGCGTGTTCGTCGCCCACTCGACGCGCACCCTGATCGAGGCGAGGAGATGACGAACTGAGAACGCGGTGTGACCGATGTTCACGCCGAGTTGACGGTCAACCTACCGATCGGGTGATTCTCTGGTCTGGTGAAGCCTCGGGCGATCGGCCTCAGCGCGCTGGCGGCGGGACTCGTCGCGACCGTGATCACCGTGTCGGCGGTGACCCGGGCCGACACCGTGGCATCGCCCGAGCCGCAGTCCACCACCCGTGCCCCCGTCGCCGAGGAGGCCTTCACGCGGCCACCGCTGACGCCCACCACGGAAGCCCCGGCACCGGAGCGGGAGCGGGCGAAGCTGGCGCAGGCGGTCTCCGGGGCCGTGGCCTCGGTGGTGCCGGGCACCCGGATGGGCCTCGCCGTCTACGACCGGCTCACCGACTCGATGCTCACGAGCCTCAACGCCGACGAGCAGTTCTACACGGCCTCGGTCGTCAAGCTCCTGATCGTCACCGAGGTGCTGCGCGAGGCGGACTGGCGGGTTCCCGGCGGGACCGAGCGCCAGGAGCTGCACGCGATGCTGGCGGGCAGCGCCGACCGGGTCGCGTCCGCGCTGTGGGGCGCCTACGGCGGCACCGAGATCGACCGCGATGCCGCGGAGCTGATGGGGCTGGAGAACACCAGCCCGCCCCGCGAGGAAGGTCAGTGGGAGCTGACGCGGATGAGCCCGCGCGACATCGTGACCGTCTACGAGTACCTCGACGACGAGCTGCCGCGGCCGGCGAGCGACTTCGTTCTCGGCGCGCTGGCGGACGCCACTCGCGTGGCGGTGGACGGCTTCGACCAGTACTTCGGGATCCCCGGTGCGCTGCCGGGCACCGAGTGGGCCGTCAAGCAGGGCTGGATGGAGGTCGGCGACGGGCTCGTGCTCAACACCACCGGCATCGTCGGCTCCGACGAGCGCTACATCGTGTCGCTGCTCGCGCACCTGCCCGCCGGCACCGGCTTCGCCGAGGCGCGGACGGCGCTCACCGCGGGCATCGCGGCGCTCGCTCCAAGTCTGGATCAGCAGGCGGGCTAGTGCCCCCGGCCGGAAGCTCACCACATAATTCGGCGGCCCAGCTTCCCGCCGGCTGCGGTGCCGGTCCGCCCAAGTACAGCCCAGTACGAGGACGAACCGGCCCCTTGCCAGCGGAAACCTGGATCCACCGACTCAAGCAACAGACGTCCGACGGAGGGCACTAGGCTGCCGGCGTCATGACGAAGCTGCGCCAGCGGGTGATCGACGCCGCCGAGACCGCCCTCGCCCGCCAGCACTACGCCGCGCCCGTCGAGCTGTTCTCCGCACTGGGCTGGCTGCCCGCATCCCGCGCCGAGGAGTGGCGTTCCGGTCGCGTTCCCTGCCTCGAGCACGTCCTCCCGGTCGACGCGGGCAAGCTCGTGGACGCCGTGTCGTGCCTGCGCGACTGGGCCACGGCCCGTGGCCTGACGGCCAGCGACACCGCCTACCTCGCCCGTACCCGCGACAACCGGAACCTGCGCTTCACCGCCGACGGTGACGACGCGGTCGAGCGACTCTTCCGCACGCACTGGATGTCGCCGGAACTCTCGCCGAAACGCCTCGAACGGCTGCGGGCGCGGCAGAACAAGGCACCGGACCTCACGGTGACGCCCGCGGAGCAGGCGTGGACGTGCGCGGGCTGCGGCACGAGTGCGGACGCGGGCGAGTTCCGGCTCGTCGAGGACACCGGCCCGCTGTGCCTGACCTGTGCGGACTTCGACCATCTCGCGTTCCTGCCCGCGGGCGACGCCGCGTTGTCCCGGCGCGCGAAGAAGGAGAGCACGCTGTGTGTGCTCGTCGTGCGGTTCAACCGCAGGCGCAAGCGGTACGAGCGGCAGGGCATCCTCGTGGAGCCTGCCGCGCTCGACCGTGCCGAGGAGCAGTGCCTCGCCGACGAGGACCTGCGCGCCCGCCGCCGGGTCCGTGACGCCGAGCGGCGCGCCGCTCAGGACGTGGAGTTCCAGGCGCGGTTCGCCGCCGAGATCGTGCGCCTCTACCCCGGTTGCCCGCTGGATCGGGCGCAGGCGATCGCCGAGCACGCCGCGACGAGGGGCAGCGGCCGCGTGGGCCGTTCGGCCGAGGGACGCGCGCTCGGTGAGGAGGCGGTGCGCCTGGCCGTGATCGCGTCGGTGCGGCACCTGGACACCGCCTACGACGACCTGCTGATGTCCGGGATGCCGAGAGCGGACGCGCGCGACCGCATCCGCTCCGACATCGACCGGGTCCTGCGCGGCTGGGAGTCAGCCGGTGGCGTTGAAGGGACCGCCTGAGATGTAGGCCTCCAGCTGTTCCTGGTTCTGCTCCAGCTCGTCCATCCGGGACTTCACCACGTCGCCGATGCTGACGATGCCGCCGAGCCTGCCGTCGACGAGCACGGGGACGTGGCGGATCCTGCGCTCGGTCATGACGCCGCTGAGCTGGTCGACCGAGTCCTGGGGCGTGCACGTGGCCACGACGGTGGTCATGATGTCGGCGACGGGCCGCTCGAGCAGGCCGGGGCCGTGTTCGTGCAGGCGGCGAACGACGTCGCGCTCGGACACGATGCCGGCGACCCTGTCGTGGCCGTCGACGACCACCAGCGCACCGACGTTGTGTTGGGCGAGTCGGGCCAGCAGCTCTCTGACGGTCGTCTCCGGAGCAACGGTGGCCACCATCGCCCCCTTGCTCCGCAGCAGATCGGCAATGCGCATGAACGTCTCCTCCCGCCGAGAACCGTGAGCTGCCTCACAACAGGTTAGTGGCCGGGTGGGCAGCGTGAAAGCGCTCTTCTGGGGCGCCGACCTCAGGCGACGTCCGCGGCGGGCGCCGTCCACGTGTTGCAGGCGGCGGGACCGTCGGCCAGGAACCCGGTCTCCGCCCAGCGGACCTGGTTCTCCAGCGTGCCGTGGGTGTCGCTGTCGATGCTGTTCGCGAAGTCGTCGACCCCGCTGCGGGCTTCCTCCCAGCTGATCTCCCCTCGGCCCGCGACGGCGGCGAGGAACAGCCCGGCGAAGCAGTTGGCCTGCAGCTCGGCGCGCCGCGTCAGCTCCAGCTCGCCCGGTGACCCCGGATCGAGCCCGGCCATCCGCTCGGCCGTGGCGTCCAGCGTGCCGCTGAGCTTCTGCACGTGGTGGCCGTACTCGTGCGCGAGCACCGCGAGGTGCGCGGGCCGGTACAACCCCAGGTACTCGACGAGACGCTCCCTCGGCATGTAGATGATCCCTTCGGCGCCGCAGTAGAACGCGGTCGCCTCGTCCTCGCCGGGCATCGCACCGCACCGGCTGGACGCGTCCGACCTGATCTCGAGCCCGGCCTCGGTGAACCGGGCCCCGGTTTCGGTCAGCACCGGTCGCCAGGCGGCGTCGAGGCAGCTCAGGGCCGCCGAGTAGAACGCGCGGAGCCGCTCGGCCGAGCCGCCGAGCACGGGCAGGTCGCACGTGACGCCCGCCAGCGCGACGCCCTCGCCCAGCAGCGGGTTGGCCCCAGGGTCCGCGGCCGGTTCGGCCGCCGGAGTCCGCGGCGGCGACTCGACCGGCGGCGCCGACACCAGGTCGGGTACGGCGTTCGGTGACGGCAGCGCGACACCCTTGACGGGTGCGGCCGCCCTGCCTGCCAGCGCGATCACGCCGACGACCCCCAGCACCGCCACGAGCACGCCCAGTACCGCGAAGGGGTTGTTCCTGGCGGGCCGGACATCGTCGATTCTGTCCACAGTGCACGTCAGCTTATCGGCGCGGCGCCGCGTCCCGGATCACGAAACGGGAACTCGTGCGCGCTGGCAGACTGGAGGCCATGACCGACGCGACACCCCCTGTGGACGACGACCCGTACCTCTGGCTGGAGGACGTCACCGGCGAGCGGGCGCTCGGCTGGGTACGGGCCCGCAACGCCGAGACGGCCGCGCGGCTCACGGGCGGTGAGCGGTTCGACCGGGTCCGGGACGAGCTGCGTGAGGTGCTCGACTCCGACAACCGCATCCCCTACGTGCGAAGGCGCGGAGAGCACCTCTACAACTTCTGGCGCGACGCCACGCACCCGAGGGGCCTGTGGCGGCGGACGACGCTGGAGGAGTACCGCACCGCCGCGCCGGACTGGCAGGTGCTCATCGACGTGGACGCGCTCGCGGAGGCCGAGGGCGAGAACTGGGTGTGGCAGGGCGCCGCCGTGTTGCGGCCGGGGCTGCGGCGCTGCCTCGTGGAGTTGTCGCGCGGGGGCGCCGACGCGACCGTGGTGCGCGAGTTCGACCTGGAGCGGCTCGAGTTCGTGGACGGCGGCTTCGAGCTCCCCGAGGCGAAGAGCTCGGTCGGCTGGATCGACGAGGACCACATCTACGTCGGCACCGACTTCGGCGAGGGCTCGCTCACCAGCTCCGGCTACCCGCGCCTGGTCAGGGAATGGCGGCGCGGGACCCCGCTCGCCGAGGCGCCCGTGGTGTTCGAGGGCAAGCCCGAGGACGTGTCGGTGCGCGCCTACCACGACGCCACCGAGGGCTGGGAACGCGACTTCGTGCGCCGCAACGTCGACTTCTACCGGTCGGAGCTGTATCTGCGCACGGCCGACGGGCTGGTGCGCATCGACGTCCCCGAGGACGCGAACGCCTCCGTGCACCGGGAGTGGCTGCTGGTGCGCACGCGCACGCCGTGGGGCGAGTATCCGGCGGGCGCGCTGCTCGCCGCGAGGCTCGACGGGTTCCTCGCCGGTGAGCGCGCGATGACCGTGCTGTTCGAACCGGACGCGCACACCTCACTCGACTACTACGCCTGGACCCGCAACCACCTGGTGCTGGGCACGCTGAGCGACGTCAAGACCAGGCTCCGCGTGCTCACCCCGGCCCACGGCGGCTGGCGGGACGAGCCGCTCGCGGGCGTGCCCGAGGTCGGCAGCGTCGACCTCGTCGGCACCGATCCCCACGAGGGCGACGAGTTCTTCCTCGACGTCACCGGGTTCACCGAGCCGTCGAAGCTGGTGCGCGGCGTCGTGGGCGGCCAGCTGGAGACGCTGCGGCAGGCGCCCGCGTTCTTCGACAGCACGGGGCTCGTGGCCGAGCAGTTCTTCGCGACTTCGGCCGACGGCACGCGGATCCCGTACTTCGTGGTCGGGGCCCACGAGAACCGGCCCGGCCCGACGCTGCTCACCGGCTACGGCGGGTTCGAGGTGTCGCAGACGCCGTACTACAGCGGTATGACCGGCAGGGGCTGGCTCGCCAGGGGCGGCACCTACGTGCTGGCGAACATCCGGGGCGGAGGCGAGTACGGCCCGGACTGGCACAACCAGGCGATCAAGGCCAACCGCCACCGCGTCTACGAGGACTTCGCCGCCGTGGCGGCGGATCTGGTGGAGCGCGGCATCACCACGCCCGAACGCCTCGGCATCCAGGGCGGCAGCAACGGCGGCCTGCTGACAGGTGTGATGCTCACCCGCTACCCCGGGCTGTTCGGCGCAGTCGTCAGCCAGGTTCCGCTGCTCGACATGCGCCGCTACCACAAGCTGCTCGCCGGAGCGTCGTGGATGGCCGAGTACGGCGACCCGGACGATCCGGCCGACTGGGCCTACCTCTCCCGGTACTCGCCGTACCAAAACGTCCACAGTGGACGAAAGTATCCGCCGGCGCTGTTCGTGACGTCCACGCGCGACGACCGGGTGCACCCCGCACACGCGCGCAAGATGGTGGCCCGCATGCGGGAGCAGGGCCACGACGTCGGTTACTACGAGAACATCGAGGGCGGGCATGGCGCGGCGGCCGACAACGCGCAGCTGGCGTTCAAGTGGGCGCTGGTCTTCGAGTTCCTGTGGGAGCGGCTGGCGGGCGATCAGCGCCGCTGAGCGAGGAACTCCTCGAACGTGACCCGGCCGTCGGAGCGCTCGGGCGTGAGGTGCAGACCCTCGCGGTAGGCCCGGTAGGACCGGCCCGCGAGCGGTAGGTTCACGATCCTGCGCCCACGCCCGAACGTGTCCAGGTAGGCGCAGGCGAGGTCGGCGAGCTCGCGGATCTCCGGCCCGCCGAGGTCGGGTACCCGGCCACACGGCGAACCGGTGGCCAGCTCGGCGAGCCGCGCGCCGACCTCGCCGGAGTCGACGGGCTGCACGCGCACGCCCTTCGGCAGCACGAGCACGGGCGGCCGGGCCAGCGCGGACAGGATGCGGTACACGAGGTCGTGGAACTGCGTGGCGCGCAGAACGGTCCACCCGACACCGGAGTCGGCGACCACACGCTCGGCCGCGAGCTTGCCCCGGTAGTACGGCAGCGGATGCCGGTCGACGCCGACGATCGAGATGTAGACGACGTGCGGACAGTCCGCGTCCTTCGCCGCGGCGAGCACGGTGCGGGCCAGCTCTTCCTCCCCGCGCACCATGTTGGTGGCGCAGTGGACGACCGCGCTCGTGCCCTCGACCGCGGCGGTCAGCCCGGCGCCGCTGCGATAGTCCACAGTGGCCCACTCGTGTGGCTGCGGCCCGGCGGGCGCCGGGCGACGGCTGGCGACGCGAACGGGCACGCCCCGGTCGAACAGGTGCCGCACGACATGTCTGCCCAACGTGCCCGTGCCGCCGGTCACCAGGATCGGGAGGGTCGCCATGCCTGCAGTTTCACGCGCCATGGCTGGGCGCCGCAACAGCGGAAGGCCGGAGATCGGCGAGCGATCTCCGGCCTCCCACGTCACTGACTCAGTACGTCAGCTGCAGCCCGAGGTGGCTCCGCAGCCCTCGCAGGCGTAGCACGAGCCCGCCGGGCGCATCTTCGTGCCGCACGTCATGCACAGCGGCGCGTCGGCGGCCTTGCCGAGGTGCAGCTCCATCAGCTCCGTGGTGGTGTGCGCCTCCTGAAACCTCGCGGAGTCGTCCTCCTGCGGCGGCTTCTGCTCGACCGGGCGCGATCCGCTGGCGTCCACGCTGCTGCGCAGCGCCTCGAGGTCCACGCTCTCCGGCTCGGCGTTGCCGTTGCCGTAGTCGGCCTCGACCTGCGCGGAGCGCTCGTCGGCGGTGAAGATGCCGAGCTGCGCCCGCTTCTCGTAGGGCAGGTAGTCCAGCGCCAGCCTGCGGAACAGGTAGTCCAGCACGCTGGTGGCCATCCGCACGTCCGGGTCGTCGGTCATGCCGGCCGGCTCGAAACGCAGGTTGGAGAACTTCGAGACGTAGAACTCCAGCGGGATGCCGTACTGCAGGCCCACCGAGATCGACATCGAGAAGGCGTCCATGACACCGGCGAGCGTGGAGCCCTGCTTGCCGAGCTTGACGAAGATCTCGCCGAGGCCGTCGTCGGGGTACGAGCCCGCAGTGAGGTAGCCCTCGGCGCCGCCCACGGTGAACGACACCGTCTGGCTCGGGCGCTTCTTCGGCAGGCGCTTGCGCACCGGGCGGTACTCGACGACCTTCTCCGGGTCCGCCTCGGCCTTCTCCTTCTTGCCGGTGGAGAGCGGCTGGCCCACCTTGCAGTTGTCGCGGTAGATGGCCAGCGCCTTGAGGCCGAGCTTCCAGCCCTGGAAGTAGATGTCCTCGACCTCCTCCACGGTCGCCGACTCCGGCATGTTGACCGTCTTGGAGATGGCGCCCGACAGGAACGGCTGGACCGCGGCCATCATCCGCACGTGGCCGATCGGCGCGATGGAGCGCTCACCGACGGCGCAGTCGAACACCTCGTAGTGCTCGGGGCGCAGGCCCGGAGCGTCCACGACATGGCCGTGCTGCGAGATGTAGTCGACGATCGCCTCGATCTGCTCGCCCTGGTAGCCGAGCGAGTGCAGCGCGCGCGGCACCGCGTTGTTGACGATCTGCATGGAGCCGCCACCGACGAGCTTCTTGAACTTCACCAGCGAGAAGTCCGGCTCGATGCCCGTGGTGTCGCAGTCCATCATGAAGCCGATGGTGCCGGTCGGCGCCAGGACGCTGGCCTGCGCGTTGCGCCAGCCCGACGCCCCACCGATCTCGATGCCGCGCTGCCACTCCTCGGTCGCGAGAGCGCGCACGTTCACGTCGTTGGTGTGGAAGGTGCGGATCAGCTCGTTGGCCGCCGCGTGCTTGCGCATCACCCGCTGGTGGGCCTCCGCGTTGCGGGCGTAGCCCTCGTACGGGCCCACGACACCGGCCATCTCGGCCGAGCGACGGTAGGACACGGCCGTCATCAGCGACGTGATCGAGGCCGCGAGCGCGCGCCCGCCGTCGGAGTCGTAGGCGTGGCCGGTGGCCATGAGCAGCGCGCCGAGGTTGGCGTAGCCGATGCCCAGCTGGCGGAACTTCCGCGTGGTCTCCGCGATCGGCTCGGTCGGGAAGTCGGCGAAGCAGATCGAGATGTCCATCGCCGTGATGACGAGCTCGACGGCCCTGGCGAACAGCTCCGCGTTGAACGTGCCGTCGTCGGAGAGGAACTTCAGCAGGTTCAGCGAAGCGAGGTTGCAGCTGGAGTTGTCGAGGTGCATGTACTCCGAGCACGGGTTGGACGCGGTGATGCGGCCCGACTCGGGGCAGGTGTGCCAGTCGTTGATCGTGTCGTCGTACTGGATGCCGGGGTCGGCGCACTCCCACGCCGCCTGCGCCATCTTGCGGAAGAGCTTCTTCGCGTCGACCCGCTCGATGACCTCACCGGTCAGCCGCGCGCGCAGGCCGAAGTCGCTCTTGTTCTCCACGGCCTGCATGAACTCGTCGGAGACACGAACCGAGTTGTTGGCGTTCTGGTACTGCACCGACGCGATGTCCGCGCCACCGAGGTCCATGTCGAACCCGGCGTCGCGCAGCACGCGGATCTTGTGCTCTTCCTTGGCCTTGGTCTCGATGAACTCCTCGACGTCGGGGTGGTCGACGTCGAGCACGACCATCTTCGCCGCGCGGCGGGTGGCGCCGCCGGACTTGATGGTGCCGGCGGAGGCGTCGGCGCCGCGCATGAACGACACCGGGCCGGAGGCCGTGCCGCCCGAGGAGAGCAGCTCCTTGGAGGAGCGGATGCGGGAGAGGTTGAGGCCCGCGCCGGAGCCGCCCTTGAAGATGCGGCCCTCTTCCTTGTACCAGTCGAGGATCGACTCCATCGTGTCGTCGACGGAGAGGATGAAGCAGGCGGACACCTGCTGCTTGGACGTGGTGCCGACGTTGAACCACACCGGGGAGTTGAAGCTGAACACCTGGTGCAGCAGCATCCAGGTGAGCTCGTGCTCGAAGATCTCCGCGTCGGCGGGCGAGGCGAAGTAGCCGTGCTCGGTGCCCGACTCGACGTACTTCTTCACCACGCGGTCGATGAGCTGCTTGAGGCTGCTCTCGCGCTGCGGGCTGCCCACGGCGCCCCGGAAGTACTTGCTGGTGACGATGTTGGTCGCGTTGAGAGACCAGAACTCGGGGAACTCGACCCCGCGCTGCTCGAAGTTGATCGTGCCGTCACGCCAGTTGGTCATGACGACGTCACGGCTCTCCCACTTGACCTCGTCGTAGGGGTGCACGCCCTCGGTGGTGTAGACGCGCTGGACCTTCAGACCCTTGCGCGCGGCCGCACCGCTCTGCCGCTTCTTCCCCGACCTGCCGGAGGCCTCGGCGCCGACCCCCACGGTTTCTGTCATGACTCCCACTCCCGCGTTCGCATTGGCGGCGACGTCACGCGTCGTCCGCACTCTTCCCGCTGCCGGCGGCCGGATCGGCCGCACCCGCAATCGCCTGCCGAAGATCCGAGATCTCCTTCTCGAAGTCCTCGATCGAGGAGAACGAGCGGTAAACACTCGCGAACCGCAGATAAGCCACAGCGTCCAGCTCGCGAAGCGGGCCCAGGATGGCCAGCCCCACCTCGTGGCTCGGTATCTCCGCGACACCCGCCGCCCTGATCGACTCCTCGACCCGCTGAGCGAGCTGCTGCAGCGCGTCGTCGTCGACGGGACGGCCCTGGCACGCGCGGCGCACTCCCAGAACCACCTTGTCGCGGCTGAACTGTTCGGTGACCCCGGAACGCTTCACGACGGCGAGGACCATCGTCTCCGAGGTGGTGAACCGGCGACCGCACTCCGAGCACGAGCGGCGGCGGCGGATCGCCTGTCCTTCATCCACCTCCCGAGAGTCGACGACACGGGAATCGGCGTGCCTGCAGAACGGGCAACGCATGCGCCGATCACCTCCTCATCGCACCGGGTCCGACCGTGGTGTCCGACCACCTGGCCGCATCGCCCTGGTGATCGTTTTGTGGACACCCGGTGGGTGAACACCGACAAGCTGTGGATAACTCTGTCGATTCTACCCCAACTTGTGGACCAACTACAGCCATGTAACTACTACATGTTGGGGTTGACCTTAGGAGCAGCAGGCCCCCTGGCGCAAGCTGACACGGCACGCCCGACGGAGTGACGGCCGACATAAGGACCGCACTCGGGGTAGAGGGAGCGGTGCCGGCGTCAGGCTCCGGCGGGCACGACGAGCGGCGTCCCGGCGTCGACCCGGGCGCCCGTGAGCCCGTTCAGCTCCTGGATGCGCTCGACGACGGCGGCCGGGTCACTGCCGGGGGCGGAGCGCTCGGCGAGGTCCCACAACGTGTCACCCGGCGCGACCGACACCACCGCGGTGCCGGACGGGACGGTGGCCTCCCCGCCGCCTGCGACACCGCTCGCGAAGAGCCCCAGCCCGACGAGCCCAAGGCACACCGCGGCGCCGAGCGCGAGCAGCAGCGGCCAGCGCAGCGCCACGGACCTCGGCGCACAGGTGGCCACCCTCGCGGACCTCCGCCCGGCGACGACCCGCGCCCTGGTCGGCGGGCGCCGCGTCTCCCCCGTTCGCTGCCTGCGCACCACCCTGCCCGGGTGCTGGACCCGACCGATCTCGCGGACTTCCCGCTCCACGACAACCGACATCGCAACCTCCTCGAACATGCGTTCTATCGAACGCCCGTGCGAAGGTGTACCACCAGGGTCCGACAAAATCGAGAGCGGCACGGCGTGTCGATCGAACAAATGTTTGAAATCGCCGTCCACGCGGGCTAGCGTCGAGTGTGGACAGCGGGCAGGCCAACGGGCGCCCGCACGCGGCAGGACAGGCGACCCCGGGCACGGCTACGGCCGGCCCTCGACTGGGAGGCAACGCGGTGGCACGCAAGACCAAGGACGACGGCGGCAAGGTGCACGCCCTTCCGGAGATCGAGGACCCGGACGACAGCCTGACCCCGCGTCAGCAGAAGGTGCTCGAGGTGATCCGGGACTGGGTCGACCGGTTCGGCTACCCGCCGAGCGTCCGGGAGATCGGCGAGGCCGTCGGGCTCACGTCCACGTCGTCGGTTTCCCACCAGCTGCGCGCGTTGCAGCGCAAGGGCTACCTGCGCCGCGACGCGAACCGCCCGCGCGCGGTCGGCGTCCTGTCCGCGGAGTCCGACCGGGCCGCCGCGCTCGCGGAGCAGCTGCCGAAGCCCGCGTTCGTGCCGCTCGTGGGCCGCATCGCCGCCGGTGGCCCCGTGCTGGCCGAGGAGGCCATCGAGGACGTCTTCCCGCTGCCGAAGGACATCGTCGGCGAGGGCGACGTGTTCCTGTTGAGCGTCACGGGTGACTCGATGATCGACGCAGCCATCACCGACGGCGACTGGGTCGTGGTGCGCCAGCAGCCCAACGCCGAGAACGGCGACATCGTGGCCGCGATGATCGAGGGCGAGGCGACGGTCAAGACGTTCAAGCGCAAGGACGGGCACGTCTGGCTGATGCCGCACAACGAGGCATACGAGCCGATCCCCGGTGACGACGCCACCATCCTGGGCAAGGTCGTCGCCGTCCTGCGGCGGCTGTAGGGGCTAGCGGCGGCGGAGCTTGCTGAAACCGAACACGAGCATCGCCGCGACGCCCACTGCGATGGCGATTCCCGGCAGCACCGGCACGCCGGAGCTGTCCTGCTCGGCGGCCGGAGCGGGGCTGCCTCCGGCAGCGCTGTCGGATTGCGCCGGCTCACTCGGCGTGGTCTCGACGTCGACGAGCCCGGCCGCGCCACGCACGATGCGCACCGGGCTGCCCACGCCTTCGCTGACCGACAGCAGTGAGCCGTCCGGTTCGAACGCGATCGCCTCGCCCTGTGCCTCGTCCGGCAGCGGCACCCGCACCGGCGAACGCTGCAACGCGGCCACGACATCGCCGTCCGGCGCCGGGTACAGGTAGGCATCGGTGTAGGTCCGCACGGCGAACACGCTGCCATCGGCGTTCGTGGCAGCGCCGGTGACGAGCAGCGAACCGGCCGTGCCCACCGGGCCACCCGGCGTGTCCGTGGCGGACAGGCTCAGCGAGCCGACCTTCTCCAATGGGGTCGGCCCAGGACTGGCGAGCGGCGCCGACGGCCGGTACACCTCCGAACCGCCCAGCACGTTCTTCGTGATGATGTACGGCGTGCCCGACCGGTCGAGCAGCAGCGCCTCGGCGTCGCGGGCGCCGTCCGGGTAGGTCAGCCGGTACAGCGTGGCGGGGCCGCCGGGCGAAAGGGCGTGCAGCGCCACCGTGTCCCGCTGCTTGCGGTTGTCGCCGGTGTCGCCGAGCCACAGTGTGCCGTCCGGGGCCAGCGCCAGGTCCTCGACGTCGTAAGGGTCGGTCGGGTCGGTGAGCACGTCCTGGACGGAACAGTCCTTGCCGAGCACGAAGACCTCGATGCTCGTGCCGCCATCGTTGACGGCGTACCAGCTGCCCTCATCGGCTGCCAGGCCCGACACCTCCGCGAGCCGGTCGTCGCCGAGCGAGCAGACCTGCTCCGGCGCGGGTGCCTGCGCCGAGGCCGGCACGGCACCGGCGGCGAGCAACAGCGCGAGGACGGACGCGCCCGCTGCCCACCGCCGGCCGTGCAAACTCACAGCCGTCAGATCGCGGAACCGTTGGTGACGTAACGCTGCAGCGCGGCGGCCAGGTCGGGGCGGACCCTCGCCTGCAGCCGCGTGCCCTCCGGCGTGTGCTCCTCCGAGAGCACCTCGCCGTCGGCGTGCGCCCGCGCGACGAGCTCGCCGCGCGCGTACGGCACCAGCACGTCCACCGCGACCTCCGGCCTCGGCAGGCGCTGTGCGATCTCCTCCACGAGCTTGGCGACGCCCTGGCCGCTGCGCGCCGACACCACGACGGCGTCGGGCAGCAGGTTCCGCAGCCTCGCCAGGCTCACCTCGTCCGCCGCGTCGGCCTTGTTGATCACGATCAACTCCGGCGGCAAGGCGTCGGAGCGCCGCTCGGCGATCTCGTGGAGCACCTGGTGCACCGCGTTCACCTGCTCCTCGGGAGCGGGCGCGGACCCGTCCACGATGTGCAGCAGGAGGTTGGCGTCGGCCGCCTCGTCGAGGGTCGAGCGGAACGCGTCGACCAGCTGGTGCGGCAGGTGCCGCACGAACCCGACGGTGTCGGTCAGCGTGTACGCCCTGCCGTCCGGGGTCTCCGAACGGCGCGTGGTCGGGTCGAGGGTGGCGAACAGCGCGTCCTCCACCAGCACGCCCGCGCCGGTGATGGCGTTGAGCAGGCTCGACTTGCCCGCGTTGGTGTAGCCGACGATGGCAACGCTCGGCACCTCGTTGGCCACCCGCCTGCCGCGCTTCGTGGCTCGGATCGTGTCCATCGCGGCGATCTCGCGGCGCAGCTTGGCAACCCGTTTGCTGATGCGCCTGCGGTCGGTCTCCAGCTTGGTCTCACCGGGACCGCGCAGGCCGACACCGCCGTTCGCACCGCCGGCCCGGCCACCGGCCTGCCGGGACAGGGATTCACCCCAGCCCCGCAGGCGCGGGATGAGGTACTGCAGCTGGGCCAGCTCGACCTGGGCCTTGCCCTCACGGGAACGCGCGTGCTGGGCGAAGATGTCGAGGATCAGCGCCGTGCGGTCGATGACCTTGACCTTGAGCTTCGCCTCCAGCTGACGCAGCTGGCCGGGCGAGAGCTCACCGTCGCAGATGACGGTGTCCGCGCCGGTCGCGGCCACGATGTCGGCGAGCTCGCGCACCTTGCCGGAGCCGACGTAGGTGGCCGGGTCCGGCCTGCTCCTGCGCTGCACGAGACCCTCGAGGATCTGCGACCCCGCGGTCTCGGCGAGGCGGGCCAGCTCCTCCAGCGACGCCTCGGACTGCGCGGCCGTCCCCTCGGTCCACACGCCGACGAGCACGACCCGTTCGAGGCGCAGCTGCCGGTACTCGACCTCGGTGATGTCGGTGAGTTCGGTGGAGAGACCCGCGACCCTGCGCAGTGACGCGCGGTCCTCGAGCTCCAGTTCCCCCTGGGAGAGCTCCGTGTCGTCGGCGTACTGGCCGAACTCGTCGAAGAGCTCCTCCGGCTCGTATTGTCCTTCCGCCCGCGGGAAGTCGCGGGGACTCGGCTTGCTCACATGCCTCCAGTTGTGCTGTCGGGCCGACTCACCGATCGACCTCGTCTGCGATCCATGCTGCCACGATTCGGGCGATTCGCCGAACCGTTTAGCGACTCGGGTACATCCCGATGTAGACCGCCATCCGCTCGGCGTCCGGGTCGACGGGCCTGCTCTTGAAGTCCTCGAGCAACTCCTGAAGCCGGTTCTCGAACTCCTGGCGCTGGTCCGCGGGCACCTGTGCGACGAAACGCCACTGCTGCAACTCGCCTGGCTCCAGCTCGGCGACCTCGGCCAGGTATGCCTCCAGCATCGCCTCGCGGAGCCTGGTGTCGCCGCCCGCGGAGTCGAGCGCCCACGAAAGACCGGTGGACCGGTAGGGGATCTCCTGCGCGCCCCGGTTTCCCCTGCGGCGCGGTTGCGGTTCGAGAAAGCCCGTCTGTACCAGCTTGCGCACGTGGTGCAACGTCGTGGCCGGATCGCGGCCGAGCCGCTGGGCCAGCTCCTTGTTGGTCAGCGCCTCGGAATAGGTCAACCGGATGATGCGCAGCCGTATTCCCGAGGCCAGCGCGTTCGCCTCGGCCTCGGTCGCCCTGCGTCGCCGCGTTCCCACGTGGTCAGCGTACGAGCCGCAAGTGATTGACACTTACCAATCACTTGCCCACACTCGTTCGGGTGAGTTCCGACTCCCTGTGGTTCCACCAGGACTTCCGGCGCCTTTGGGCGGGCGACACGGCCAGCCAGTTCGGCACGTTCGTCGGGCACACCGTGCTGCCGGTGCTCGCCGCGACCGTGCTCAATGCCTCGCCACTGGAGATGGGCCTGCTCACGGCCGCCGAGCACGCCGCGTTCCTGCTCCTCGGACTGCCCGCGGGCGTGTGGGTGGACCGCATGCGCCGGAAGCCGCTGATGCTGCGGGCCGACCTGGCCCGCGCCACGCTGCTGCTCAGCGTGCCCCTGGCCTGGTGGGCCGACGTGCTCACGCTGACCCACCTGATCGTCGTCGCCCTGCTCGTGAGCGTGTGCACGCTGTTCTTCGACGTCGCCTACCAGTCGTACCTTCCGTTCCTCGTCGGCCGAGTGAAGCTCGTCGAGGGCAACGCGAAACTGCAGGTCAGCCAGTCCGTCGCGCACGTCACCGGCCCGGGGCTCGCCGGGGTGCTCGCGCAGGTGCTCGGCGCCGCCAACGCCGTGACCGCCGTCGGGCTGAGCTACCTCGCCTCGGCGTCGTGTCTGCGCCGCATCCGCGCCGTCGAGCCGGAACCGGAGCCACGCGCCGAGCGCACGCTGCTCGCCGACATCGGCGAAGGGCTGCGGTTCGTGTTCCGCAACCCCAACCTGCGGGCCATCACCACGTGCACGGCCGTGGGCAACTTCGCGGGCGGCGGACTCACCGCCGTTCAGGTTCTCTTCCTGACCCGTCACGTCGGGCTCTCCCCCGCCGGCGTCGGGTTCGTGCTGGCGGGCGCCGGTGTCGGCGGAGTGCTCGGCGCGCTCGCGGCGAGCCGACTGATGCGGGTGCTCGGGCAGGCGCGCGCCGTGTGGCTCGTCCCGCTCGTCACCTGGCCCGCCGAGCTGCTCGTGCCGCTCGCCGCGCCGGGCTGGCGGGCCTCGCTCGCCGCGATCGGGCTCGCGGTCACCGGGGCCGGGATCGTCGTCTACAACGTCGCGCAGGTCAGCTACCGGCAGGCGATCTGCCCCGACCGCCTGCTCGGGCGCATGAACGCGAGCGTGCGGTTCGTCGTGTGGGGCACGATGCCGCTCGGCGGGCTGCTCGGGGGCGTGCTGGGCGAGCTGATCGGGGTGCCCGCGACGGTGTGGGCCACCGCGATCCTGCTGGCCGCGGCCGCGCTGTTCGTGGTGTGCTCACCGTTGCGCAGGCTGCGCGACGTCCCGCAGACGCCCGCCGCCGCCTAGGCGACGCTGTTCCACCACGTGTCGTCGAGCTCGCCGCGGGCGACGAACACGGCGGGGCCGGTGAGCGTGGACGCACCGCGCTCGACCGTCACCGTGACCCTGCCACCCGGGATGTCCACAGTGGACTTCCCGGTGTCGGTTCCCGCGAGGTGCAGCGTGGCGGCCACCGCGGCGACCGTGCCGGTGCCACACGCGCGGGTCTCGCCCACCCCGCGCTCGTAGACCCGCATCCTCAGCGCCTCGGTGTCGAGCACGTTGACGAACTCCAGGTTGACGCCCTCGGGAAAGAAGTCCCGGTCGTAACGGGGCGCGTCGCGCAGGTCGAGTGAGGCGACGTCGTCGTCGAGGGCGGAGACCAGGTGCGGGTTGCCGACGTCGACGGCGACCCCGGACAGCTCCCGGTCGCCGACCACCGCCACCGACGTGCCCGTGATCCGCGCAGGTCCCATGTGGACGGTCACCGAGCGGTCCGGGTGCACGCGCACCGGGCGGTCGCCAGCCCGGGTGCCGACCACGAAGTCGGGTCCCGTGGCGAGTCCCGCGTCCACGAGGTAGCGGGCGAACACGCGAACGCCGTTGCCGCACATCTCCGCGATCGAGCCGTCGGCGTTGCGGTAGTCCATGAACCATTCGGCGGCCGAGTCGGCGCCGAGGGCGGCCGAGCGGACGACGCGCAGCACGCCGTCGGCGCCGAGCCCGCGCTGCCGGTCGCACAGCGCGGCGACCCGCGCCGGCGTCAGCTCCAGCCGGGCCGACGCGTCGGGCAACAGCACGAAGTCGTTCTGCGTGCCGTGCCCCTTCAGGAACTCGATGCCACCCATGCCATCAGATTACGGGGCGAGCCAGGACGCGACATGATCGGTCAGGCCCTCCGCGGCGCCGTCGAACCAGTGGATCCGCTTGTCCCGCCGGAACCACGACCGCTGCCTGCGCACGAACCGCCGCGTCGCCGTCGCCGTCGCCGCCGCGGCCCCGGTGAAGTCGTCGGTGCCCTCGTCGAGCGCGGCCAGCACCTGCTGGTAGCCGAGCGCGCGGGAGGCGGTCTTGCCGTCGCGCAGGCCCCGCTTCTCCAGTTCGCGCACCTCGTCGACGAGCCCGGCCGCGAACATGTGCTCCACCCGCAGGTCCACACGGGCGTCGAGCTCGGCGACGTCGCGGTCGACCCCGACCAGGACCGTGCCGTAGCGCGGTTCGCCGGGTTTCGGCAGGTTCGCCGAGAACGGCTGCCCGGTGATCTCGATGACCTCCAGCGCGCGCACGATCCTGCGGGTGTTGGTGGGCAGGATCGCCTCGGCGGCCTCCGGATCGGCGGCGGTGAGCCGCTCGTGGAGCGCCTGGGTGCCCAGCCGACGCGCCTGTTCCTCGAGTTCGGCCCGCACGTCCGGGTCGGTGCCGGGGAAACGCAGATCGTCGAGCACCGCCTGGACGTAGAGGCCCGAGCCGCCAACCAGCACCGGGACCTTGCCGGCCGCGAGCAGTCGCTCGATCTGGGCACGCGCGTCGCGCTGGTAGGCCGCAACGGACGCTGTCTCGGTCACGTCGAGCACGTCGAGCAGGTGGTGCGGGACACCGCGCCGCTCCTGTTCGGTCGCCTTCGCGGTGCCGATGTCCATGCCCCGGTACAGCTGCATGGCGTCGGCGTTGACGACCTCGCCGCCGAACGCCAGCGCCAGCTCCACACCGAGCGCCGTCTTGCCGGTGGCGGTGGGGCCAACAACCGCGATCGGCCGGATCACGACCGCTCCCAGACGGCCACGTGGTAGGCCACGCCCAGCGGCGCCTCCGAGTACAGCAGCTCGCCGCGCCAGGAGCCCGCGCGGGCGAGCCCGGCCAGCACCTGCCACGGCACCCGGCCCTGCACACCCAGCTCGGCGGCGAGCCCGGGTGCGATGTCCAGCAACGCCCCGGCGTCGGCCGCGGCCAGCGCGGCTCCGACCTCCGCGTCGAAACCGGGCGCGCGCGCGTCGTCCCCGCCGGGCGCCGCGGCGCCGTGCCGGTTGGAGCCGTCGCCGAGCACCAGCAGTCCCACGTCGCCGTCGAGCGCGGCCAGCCGCCCGCCCACGGCCGCGCACTCCTCAGGACCCGCCGAAGGGGTGAGCAGCTCGACCTCAACGGACTCGGCCCCGGCCTGCTCCCGCAGCCACCCGGCGAGCAGCGCGGGCAGCGGCAGGTCGACGGGCTCGCCGTCGGCGTCACCCGCGAGCGCGACGCGCACGTCGACCCCGAAACCCCGGAATGTGCCGCACGCCGAAGACGGAATCGGGCAAGCTTGTGCCGTGGCGCCGACAGCGACCCAGCGAGGGGGAAGCCGTTTGACGGCCGCCACGCAGGCGTCGCGGACGGACGCGGTCCGCTCGACGGCACCCGGCACGAGTTCGGGCACCAGGAGCGGGGGCTGGGGCACCACGGCGGCACGCGTGATCACGCGTTCCGAGGTTACCCGGCGCGCCCATGGAGGTACGTCTTGAGGCATGAGGTACCCAGAACCGCGCTGACCTGTTTGAATGCGGGCCTGGAACCGAACACGCAACACCCGGCCCCGCCGCCAGCGGGGCGCCCGCGCACCGGCGGGCCGACAGGCGAGAAGGAGCCGGCCATGGCCGAGCAGAACACCCCGAACGGCAGCGATGTTCCGGCGCCGCACCAGGTGCCGCACACCCCGGCCGGCGCACACGCCGCGCCCGCGGTCCCGCCTGCCGAGCCGCACCCGGACCGCTGGGGCCGCATCGACGAGGAGGGTGCGGTGTTCGTGCGGACCTCCGACGGCGAGCGCCAGGTCGGCGTGTGGCAGGCGGGGCCGGCCGAGGAGGGCCTCACGCACTTCGCGCGCCGCTTCGACGACCTGCGGACCGAGGTCGAGCTGCTGGAGACCCGCCTGACCTCGGGCGCCGGGGACCCCAAACAGGCGCTGGCGAGCGCCTCACAGCTGCGCGACGGGCTCGCCGACGCCGCCGTGGTGGGCGACATCGACGCGCTGAAGGCCCGCATCGAGCACGTCATCGGCCACGCCGAGCGCGCGCTGTCCGAGGTGAGGCAGGAGAAGGAGCAGGCGAGGGCCGCCGCCGTCAGCCGCAAGCAGGCGCTCGCCGAGGAGGCCGAGCAGATCGCCGCGGAGTCGACCCAGTGGAAGGCCGCGGGCGACCGGCTGCGGGCGATCCTGGACGAGTGGAAGACGATCAAGGGCGTCGACCGCAAGACCGACGACGAGCTGTGGCGCCGGTTCTCCAAGGCTCGCGAGGCGTTCAACCGCCGCCGGGGCTCGCACTTCGCGGAGCTCGACAAGCAGCGCGCGGCCGCGAAGCGGCGCAAGGAGGAGCTGATCGCCGAAGCCGAGTCGATGGCCGACTCCACCGACTGGGGGCCGACCGCGGGCCGCTACAAGGAACTGATGGTGGAGTGGAAGGCCGCGGGCCGGGCTCCGAAGGACACCGACGAGGCGCTGTGGCAGCGGTTCCGCGCCGCGCAGGACGCGTTCTTCGCGCGCCGCTCGGCGGCTTTCTCCGAGCGCGACGCCGAGTTCGCCGAGAACGCCGCGCGCAAGGAGGAGTTGCTCGCCGAGGCCGAGAAGATCGACGCGGCGGCGAACCTCGAGGCCGCGAAGTCGCAGCTGCGCAAGATCCAGGAGCGCTGGGACGAGATCGGCAAGGTGCCGAGGGAGCGCATCCGGGAGCTCGACGGGCGGCTGAAGGCCGTGCAGGACAGCGTGCGTGCCGCGGAGGAGTCGAAGTGGCGGCGCACCGACCCCGAGGCACAGGCCCGCGCGGCCCAGTTCCGCGAGCGCGTGGAGCAGTTCGAGTCGCAGGCGGCGAAGGCCCGCGCGGCGGGCGACGAGCGGCGCGCCAAGCAGGCCGACGAGCAGGCCGCGCAGTGGCGGGAGTGGCTGGAGGCCGCCGAGGCGGCCGTCGCCGACCGCTGACCGGCAGGCCAACTGCAGTGAAGGCCACCATCACTGCGTTCAACGCAGTGATGGTGGCCTTCACTGCAACGGTGCTAGCAGGTGCTGGCAGGTGCTGAGCGGTCAGATAGCCGCCCGTCTGGTCACGGCTCCGACGAGGGAGAGCCCGCGCCGCGTGCCGTCCGGGTAGGAGACGCAGCCGACGACGTCGGGGCGGGTCAGCGCCGCGTCGACCATCGGGCCGCCGCCGTGCACGAGCGTGAACGGCACGCCGTGCCTGGCGGCGAGCGCGGTCACCAGCGCGAGTGCGTGCCCGGCCTCCTCGGGTGCTTTCACGACGACGGCGTTGCCCACGAGCGCCTGCACGAACATCGCGTACACCAGCACGGGCGCCGGGCAGCCGCGGTCGGCGAGGTTGGTGACCGGGCCGCGCAGCGGTTCCCTGCCCGCGAGGAGTCCGTCGACCTGCTCGACGCAGCGGCGCGTCTCCTCGAGGCACTCGTCGAGGCCGGGACCCACGCCGGGCAGCGAGGCGAGCAGGTCCCGGTGCCCGGTCAGCGCGTCGAGCGAGGCGAGCACGCGCAACTTGCGCTCGGTGAGCGGCGCGAACGACCACGTGCGGTGCTCGTTGAGGCTCGCCCGCACGGCCCTCGCCGCGTCGGCGGCGTCGAGGTCGGGCACTCCCTCCGGCCGGAACAGCCCTCCCCAGAAAGGCAGCGGCCTGCCGCCGTCGAACGCCTCGGGCGCGACGGCCTCGACCTCGCCGGCCCCCGGTTCCGCGGTGAGTGTCATCGGGCACCTCCCTGTGCTGCGGCCAGCGCGGGCGTGGCCGTGGTGACGTTGGCGTTGAGCAGATCGGCGAGCGCGTTCACCACGCGCAGCGTCGGCACGGCGACGTCGGCGAGCTCGGCCAGCTCCACCACCGCGGCGAGGATGGCGTCGAGCTCGAGCGGCTTGCCCTTCTCCAGGTCCTGGAGCGTGGACGTCTTGTGCTCCCCGGTGCGCTCGGCACCGGCGAGCCTGCGCTCGATGGACACGTCGGTCTCCACGCCCAGCGCCGTGGCCACGTCGAGCGTCTCGCGCATCATCTCGACCACGAGCGCGCGCGTGTTGTCGTGGCGGCAGATCGCGGCCATGGTCGCCCTGGCGAGCGCGCTGATGGGGTTGAACGCGATGTTGCCCATCAGTTTGACCCAGATGTCCTTGCGCAGTTCGGGTTCCACGGGGCACTTGAGCCCGCCTTCCACCATGGCGTCGGCGAACTCGGTGCAGCGAGCGGAGATCGTGCCGTCCGGCTCGCCGATCGACAGGCGCGTGCCCTCTAGGTGCCGGATCACGCCGGGCTCGGCGATCTCGGTGGCCGCGTAGACCACGCAGCCGATGGCCCGCTCAGGCGGCATCACGGCGCTGACGGCGCCGCCGGGGTCGACGGTCTCGATACGCCTGCCCTCGAAGGGGCCCGGCACGCCGTGGAAGTACCACCACGGAATGCCGTTCTGTGCGGCGATCAGCGAGGTTTTCGGGCCCAGCAATGGTTCCAGCAGCGGGCCCGCGCTCGCGTACTGGTTGGCCTTGAGCCCGAGGAAGACATGGTCGACGGGGCCGATCTCCGCCGGGTCGTCGGTGGCGTGCGGCGTGGCCGAGAAATCTCCCCTCGGGCTCAGCACGCGCACTCCCGACTCGCGCATCGCCCGCAGGTGCGCGCCGCGGGCGACCAGGTGGACTTCGGCTCCCGCCCGGTCGAGGGCGGCGCCGACATACGCGCCGATGGCGCCGGCACCGAGAACAGCAACTTTCACGTCTGACTCCGTTCTTGGCCGAATCTGTGCGTCGGCTCCAGCGAGGGAAGGTGTGGAGCCCGCTCGGGACAGAAGGACGGGTCGCGTCCGAGGTGGAAGGCGTCTTGCCAGCAGGTTGTATGCAGTATACGGTATGGCAAGCTCCGGTCAATGGGTCCGACCCGGGAGGTGCGGTTCATGGACGAACTGCGGGAATGGACGACAGCGTTGTGCGCCGACCTCGGACTGGACGCAGACCAATGCGATCACGCACTGGTTCTCGCCATGACCCGCGACGTGGGCCGGGTCATCGCGAGGCAGGCCGCGCCCATCACGGCCTTCCTCGTCGGCATGGCCGTCGCGCGCGGTCTTCCGCCCGCCGAGGCCGCCGAACGCCTGGGCGCGCTGACCGACGACTGGCCCCGATTCGACTGGCGTGACTAGGGATTCGGACGAACGCGAATCCGACTCTGGACAACACGTTGATCGAGGGCCACGATAACTCCATATGGTATGCAGTATGCGGTAGTCAGCAAGGACTGCACGGTCTGAAGGAGTGACGACGCACATGGGGCAGATGTCCAAGACAGAGCCGGAAAGCGCGAGCCGGCCGAGCGCGCTGGCGAACACCAACGGCGAACCGCAGACGATCTCCGGCGGGCACCTGGTGGCGAAAGCGCTCAAGGCAGAGGGCGTCGACGTGATCTTCACGCTCTGCGGCGGCCACATCATCGACATCTACGACGGCTGCGTCGACGAGGGCATCGACGTGATCGACGTGCGGCACGAGCAGGTCGCCGCACACGCCGCCGACGGCTACGCCCGCGTGACGGGCAAACCGGGCTGCGCGGTGGTCACCGCGGGCCCCGGCACCACCGACGCCGTCACCGGTGTCGCCAACGCGCTGCGCGCCGAGAGCCCCATGCTGCTGATCGGGGGCCAGGGCGCCCTGACCCAGCACAAGATGGGCTCGCTGCAGGACCTGCCCCACGTCGACATGATGGCGCCCATCACCAAGTTCGCGGCCACCGTGCCCGCGACCGAGCGCGTCGCCGACATCGTCACGATGGCCTTCCGCGAGTGCTACCACGGCGCACCCGGACCGTCCTTCCTCGAGATCCCACGCGACGTCCTCGACGCGAACGTGCCGCTGGAGAAGGCCCGCATTCCGAAGGCGGGCGCCTACCGCGCGTCCACTCGCAGCGCGGGCGACCCCGCCGACATCGAGCGGCTGGCCGACCTGATCGTCAAGGCCGAGAAGCCGTGCGTCCTGCTGGGCAGCCAGGTGTGGACGTGCCGCGCCACCGACGCGGCGATCGAGTTCGTCCGCACGCTCAACGTGCCCGCTTTCATGAACGGCTCCGGCCGCGGCACGCTGGCTCCCAAGGACCCGCACCACCTGCAGCTGGCCCGCCGCTACGCGTTCCAGAACGCCGACCTCATCATCATCGTCGGCACGCCCTTCGACTTCCGGATGGGCTACGGCAAGCGCCTTTCCACCGAAGCGACGGTCGTGCAGATCGACCTCGACTACCGCACCGTCGGCAAGAACCGCGACGTCGACCTCGGCATCGTCGGCGACGCCGGCCTCGTGCTCTCCGCCGTCACGCAGGCCGCCTCCGGCCGCGTCGACAACGGCGCGGTCGGCCGCAAGGCGTGGCTCGAGGAGCTGCGCGCCGTCGAGACGCAGGCCTACGAGAAGCGCCTGCCGCGCCAGCTGTCGGACGCCAACCCGATCGATCCGTACCGGCTCGTGCACGAGATCAACGAGTTCCTCACGCCGAACTCCATCTACATCGGCGACGGCGGCGACATCGTCACGTTCTCCGGCCAGGTGGTGCAGCCGAAATCGCCCGGCCACTGGATGGATCCCGGTCCACTCGGGACACTCGGAGTCGGCGTCCCGTTCGTCATGGCGGCGAAGTACGCGCGGCCCGACGCAGAGGTGGTCGCACTGTTCGGCGACGGCGCGTTCAGCCTCACGGGCTGGGACTTCGAGACGCTCGTGCGGTTCAACCTGCCGTTCATCGGCATCATCGGCAACAACTCGTCGATGAACCAGATCCGCTACGGCCAGATCCAGAAGTACGGCGAGGGCCGGGGCCGGGTGGGCAACACCCTCGGCGACGTCCCCTACGGCGAGTTCGCCCGCATGCTCGGCGGCTACGGCGAGGAGGTCCGCGACCCCGCCGACATCCGTCCCGCGCTGGAGCGCGCCCGCGAGTCGGGCAAGCCGTCACTGATCAACGTGTGGGTCGACCCGGACGTGTACGCGCCGGGAACGATGAACCAGACCATGTACAAGTAGGGCAAAGGGGCTTGCACCATGGGAAAAGCACTCGAGGGTGTCCGCGTCCTTGACATGACGCACGTCCAGTCCGGACCGTCCTGCACGCAGATACTGGCCTGGCTCGGAGCGGACGTCGTGAAGCTGGAAGCGCCGAGCGGGGACATCACCCGCAAACAGCTGCGCGATCTGCCCGATGTGGACAGTCTGTACTTCACGATGCTGAACAGCAACAAGCGCAGCATCACGCTCAACATGAAGAGCGACGAGGGCAAGCGGATCTTCACCGAGATGCTGCCGAAGTTCGACGTGCTGGCCGAGAACTTCGGCCCCGGCGCCGTCGATCGCATGGGCTTCACGTGGGACCGGCTACGGGAGATCAACCCGCGCCTCATCTACGCCTCCATCAAGGGCTTCGGCGACGGCCCCTACACCCACTTCAAGGCCTACGAGGTGGTTGCGCAGGCGATGGGCGGCTCGATGAGCACCACCGGGTTCGAGGACGGGCCGCCGCTGGCGACCGGGGCTCAGATCGGCGACTCGGGCACCGGCATCCACACCGTCGCCGGCATCCTCGCGGCCCTCTACCAGCGCGAGCACACCGGCAAGGGCCAGCGCGTCACTGTCGCCATGCAGCACGCCGTGCTGAACCTCTGCCGCGTCAAGCTGCGCGACCAGCAGCGGCTCGCCCACGGCCCGCTCGCCGAGTACCCCAACGACGAATTCGGCGACACGGTGCCGCGCTCGGGCAACGCCTCGGGCGGCGGGCAGCCGGGCTGGGCGGTCAAGTGCGCGCCCGGCGGGCCCAACGACTACATCTACGTGATCGTCCAGCCGGTCGGCTGGGAGCCCATCACGAAGCTCATCGGCAGGCCCGAACTCGCCGACGACCCGGAGTGGTCGACGCCCGAGGCCCGGCTGGACAAGCTCGACAAGATGTTCCAGCTGATCGAGGAGTGGAGCATCAACCACGGCAAGTGGGAGGTGCTCGCGAGGCTCAACGAGCACAACATCCCGTGCGGGCCCGTGCTCTCCACGAAGGAGATCATCGAGGACTCCTCGCTGGCCGACAACGAGATGGTGCTGTCGGTCGACCACCCCAAGCGCGGCGAGTACAAGACGGTCGGCTGCCCCATCAAGCTGTCCGACTCCGCCGTCGAGGTCCACCGCTCGCCGCTGCTGGGCGAGCACAACGAGGAGATCTACCTGAACGAGCTGGGCCTGGCGGAGGACCGGTTCACCGAACTCAAGGCGAATGGAGTGATCTGAGGTATGCCGGCTCCAGACAAGTCCGCTGTCCGCGAGATCATCGACAAGGTACGCGCGGAGGGCCGCGACGGACTCACGGCGCCCGAGGGCAAGCGGGTCGCCGACGCCTACGGCATCCCCACCCCGGCCGAAGGGCTGGCCACCACCGCCGACGAGGCGGCGGCGCTGGCCGAGCGGATCGGCGGGTCCGTCGTCTGCAAGATCGTCTCCCCCGACATCCTGCACAAGACCGAGGCAGGCGGCGTGCTCGTCGGCGTCGACGGCGCAGACGCGGCGCGGGAGGCGTTCGACAAGATCGTCGCCAACGCCAAGGCGTACAACGCCGAGGCCACCATCACCGGAGTCCAGGTGCAGCAGATGGTCGGCGGCGGCCAGGAGGTGATCATCGGCGCCACGACCGACCCGACGTTCGGCAAGATCGTCGCCTTCGGGCTCGGTGGCGTGCTCGTCGAGGTGCTCAAGGACGTCACGTTCCGGCTCGCCCCGCTCGACGCGGCCGAGGCGAGGTCCATGGTCGACGGCATCAAGGCCGCCGAGGTGCTGCACGGCGCCCGCGGAGCGGAGCCGGTGGACGTCGACGCGCTGGCCGACGTCATCCAGAAGGTGTCCGCGCTGGTCACCGACTTCCCCGAGATCCGCGAGTTCGACCTGAACCCCGTATTCGCGAGCGGCAGCGGGGCGGTCGCCGCCGACATCCGCATCCTCGTCGAGACCGGCGAGGTCACCGAGCCGCCCAAGTTGTCGCAGGAGGAGATCCTCGAGTCGATGACCCGCCTGATGAACCCGCGCGCGGTCGCGGTCGTCGGCGCCTCCGACCAGGAGGGCAAGATCGGCAACTCGGTGATGAAGAATCTCATCAACGGCGGTTACGCGGGCGAGATCTACCCGATCAACCCGAAGGCCGACGAGATTCTCGGGCGCAAGGCGTACAAGTCGGTGGGCGACGTGCCCGGTGACGTGGACGTCGCGGTGTTCGCGGTCCCGGCCAAGTTCGTGGCGGGCGCGCTCACCGAGTGCGGCGAGAAGGGAATCCCGGCCGCGGTGATGATCCCGTCCGGCTTCGCCGAGACCGGCAACGAGGAGCTGCAGGAGGAGATCGTCGAGATCGCGCACCGGTACAAGATCCGGATGCTCGGCCCGAACATCTACGGCTACTACTACACGCCGCAGAACCTTTGCGCCACGTTCTGCACGCCCTACGACGTCAAGGGCGGCGTCGCCCTCACGTCGCAGAGCGGCGGCATCGGCATGGCGATCCTCGGCTTCGCCCGCACCTCGAAGATGGGCGTCTCGGCGATCGTCGGCCTCGGCAACAAGTCCGATGTGGACGAGGACGACCTGCTGACCTACTTCGAGCAGGACGACAACACGCAGGCCGTCGCGATGCACCTCGAGGACCTCAAGGACGGCAGGGCCTTCGTCGAGACGGCCAAGCGCATGACCAAGAAGAAGCCGGTCGTCGTGCTCAAGGCCGGCCGCACCGCGCTCGGCGCGCGGGCCGCGAGCTCACACACGGGCGCGCTCGCCGGTGACGACAAGGTCTACGACGACATCCTCCGGCAGGCCGGCGTCGTGCGCGCGCCAGGGCTGAACGAGATGCTCGAGTACGCGCGGGGCCTTCCGCTGCTGCCCACGCCGCAGGGCGAGAACGTCGTGATCATCACCGGCGCCGGTGGATCGGGCGTGCTGCTCTCAGACGCGTGCGTGGAGGCCGGACTGTCCCTGATGGACATCCCGCCGGACCTGGATGAGGCGTTCCGCCGCTACATCCCGCCGTTCGGCGCGGCCGGGAACCCGATCGACATCACCGGTGGCGAACCGCCGTCGACCTACGAGGCGACGATCCGGCTCGGGCTGGAGGACCCGCGCATCCACGCGCTGATCCTGGGTTACTGGCACACGATCGTGACACCGCCTATGGTCTTCGCTGAGCTCACCGCGCGAGTCGTGGAAGAGGCAAGGGCGAAGGGCATCGACAAGCCGGTCGTCGCGTCGCTGGCAGGCGACACCGAGGTCGAGAAGGCCAGCGATTACCTGTTCGATCATCGAATCATCGCCTATCCGTACACCACCGAGCGGCCGGTCGCGGTCCTCGGAGCCAAGTACCGCTGGGCGAGGGCAGCAGGTCTGCTCAGCTAGCAGGGGGCAGCCACCTCGAAAACTGGAGGTCCAATGGTGGATTCTTCGAAAGTACCCGTGTCGGGCGCCGGGGAGACCGGCGCCGATACGGGCAAAGCCGAACGGGTGTGGCGGGCCGGCGGGCTCGATCCCATGCCGATCCGCAAGCTGCCCGACGCTCCGCCCGCGATTCACCTGCTGGGCCCGACGGTGTTCCTCGTCGCCCTCGGCGTGGGTATGGGCGAGTCGTACATGTGGCCGAGACTCGTGCTCGTCTTCGGTCCGGAGATCAGGTGGCTGTTCCTTATCGGTGTCACGCTCCAGGCCGTGGTGATGCTGGAGATGGCCCGGTACGCCATGGCGACCGGTGAGAGCATCTTCACCGGCGCCGCCCGCGTTTTCAAACCACTGATGTGGTTCTTCTTCGCGGTGGCGATACTCGTCTATATCTGGCCGGGCCATCTCTCCGCGGGCGCCGCCGCGTTCGAGGAGATCACCGGCATACCGTGGGTGCTGACCGCGTGTATCGCGCTGGTACTCGTCGGCGTGGTGTTCACGCTGGCGAAGGTCATCTACAACCTGCTGGAGAACGTGCTGTCACTGCTCATCGGGACGCTCGTGGTCGGCACGGCCATCGTCGCGTCGCTGGTGGGCAGCTGGGGCGACCTGTCCAGCACGATCACCGGCATGTTCAACTTCGGCTACTTCCCGTCCGACGCGATGTCGAGCACGTGGTTCCCGATCGTGGTCGGCGCCATCGCCTTCGCGGGGCCTTCCGGTATGCAGCAGATGTGGTACACGCTGCACCTGCGGGACAGCGGTGCGGGCATGGGCGCGCACGTGCCGAAGATCCGCGGTCTCCGGCACGCCTCCGAGCAGGAGGAGATGCCCGCCCGCGGGTTCATGTTCGACACCAGCGACCCCGACGAGATGAAGAAGTGGAAGGGCTGGCGCCGCTGGGTCACCTTCGACGCGCTGCTCCTGTTCTGGGGCATCACGATGCTGGTGACCGTCTCCTTCACCGTGCTCGCACAGGCCGCCGCGCGCGAGAACCCGAACGTGCGGAGCCTCATCGAGGGCGGTGACCGCGATGCCGCGCTGAACGCGATGTCCGACGCCTTCGCCTCGGTGGGCGGTTCGGTGCTCGGTGGCGTGTTCTTCGGCTTCATCGCGCTGATCGGTCTCAACGCGACACTCGGCCTGTTCGACTCGTTCTCGCGCGGTCAGGCGGACATGACGTACTTCTTCGTGCCCGGCGCCAAGCGGTTCAAGATCTCGCACCTCTACGCGTTCTTCCTGTGGGCCGTGATCATCTTCGGCATCCTGATCCTGAACTTCGGACCGGCCGACGGCCCGAGCGGCGTGCTCGACATCCTCGCGTTCCTGTCGACGTTCGCCATGGGCGCGTACTGCGTCGTCCTGCTGCTGGTGAACAACCGGATGCTGCCGAAACCGATCCGGCCGAAGTGGTGGTCGAACGTCATCATCGGCTTCGGCGCGGTGTTCTACCTGGGCATGCTGTTCTACAGTCTCTTCCGATTCGGCGTGGTCGTGAGCTAGATGGACACGACACGCCTGCTCCGGCTCGGCGAGCTCGCCCTTCCCGGGCTCGTCGTGGGACTCATCGCCGGTGCCGTCGCCGGTGGGCTGGCCGGGATCGTCGGCCAGCCCATCGGCTGGGCACTCGTCAGCATGCTCGCTCTCGGTGTCCCGCTCGCCCTGCTGGGCGGCGCATACGGGCTGCTCGCCGCCTTCCGGAAGGTCCGCATCGGCGCGTTCGCGCCCGCGGCGCTCTTCTGGCTCGTCGGGTTCCCACTGGCCAGGCTGGCCCACGAGGTGCTGACCCACCTCATCCTCGTCGGCGAGCCGCAACTGCCTCCGGACGTGCTGGGTTTCCTCGCCTACCAGGGAATCATCAGCGCGGGCTTCGCCATCGGGTTCCTGTGGCTGCACGAGCGCATCGCGCCGCGGTGGTGGCGGCGGATGGCCCCGCACAACCCGGAGGCCGCGGAGATCTACGCGGTGTACGCCGCATACGCGAAGCACGTATACGAACAACGGCAGGCACGGCGGCGCAGCCGTGGCCGGGCCACGACGCAGCAGCGCTGAGCCGGGATCGGACCGTCACCATCCGCCTTCGCCGGCGGATGGCCGGTCCTGCCTGCGCTAGATTGGGACGACGTTGAACATTCCAATGTGGGTGTGGCTGGTGACCATCGCCAGCCTCACGGCCATCATCTGTTTCGACTTCTACCTGGTGTCCCGCAACCCACGGCACCCGTCGCTGCGGGAGTGCACGATCTGGGTCAGCTGTTACGTCGGGCTCGCCGCGTTGTTCGGCGTCGGCGTGCTCGTACTCGCGGGACCACAGTACGGCGGCGAGTTCTTCGCGGGCTGGATCACCGAGTACTCGTTGTCGGTGGACAACCTGTTCGTCTTCGTGATCATCATGTCGAGCTTCGCGGTGCCGAGAGAGTACCGGCAGAAGGTGCTGCTGATCGGCATCGTGATCGCGTTGTTGCTGCGTGGCCTGTTCATCGCCGTCGGCGCCGAGGCCATCGCACGCTTCGACTGGCTGTTCTATGTCTTCGGCGCGTTCCTGCTCTACACGGCGTGGAAACTGTTGCTGCACAAGGACGACGACGAGGACGAGTTCAAGGAGAACGCGGTCCTGCGTTCGGCCAAGAAGTTCCTGCCCGCCACGGACGAGTACAGCGGGGCCAAGCTGACGATCCGGGTCGACGGCCGTCGCATGGTCACCCCGATGCTCATCGTGATGATCGCGATCGGGACGACAGACCTGCTGTTCGCACTCGACTCCATTCCCGCGATCTTCGGGCTCACCAGGGAGCCGTACCTGGTGTTCACCGCCAACGCGTTCGCCCTGATGGGGCTGCGTCAGCTGTTCTTCCTCATCGGTGGCCTGCTCGACCGGCTCGTGTACCTCAGCAAGGGGCTCGCCACGGTGCTCGGCTTCATCGGCCTCAAGCTGATCGCCGAGACCCTGCACCACCACGGTGTGCCGTGGGCACCCGAGGTGCCGATCCTCGTGTCACTCGGCGTAATCGTGGGCACGCTCGCCATCACCACCATCGCGAGCCTGCTGAAGGTCCGCAGGGACCGGGCGCGGGAACTCGAAGAAGCGACGGCCCGGCCGGACGTGGCCGAGGCACAGGCCGACTGACCCGGCCCCTGGGGGCCGAGATCGAGCTGGCTCCGTTGGCAGCTCCTTCTCGGCCCGTCAGGACGACGTCGTGCTCGGCCGCTCCTCGGCGGCACGCTGCCGCAGGAAGTCCTCGACCTCCTGGCTGGCCTGCTGCCCGGCTCGCGCCTGAGCGGTCGCGAGGCCGAGGCCCAGCACGCGGCCGTCAGCACGGAAGCCGGCGGGCTCCTGCGTGAGGGACCTCCACAACTCCTTCCAGGTACGCATCTCTATCACCTCCTGTTCGCGGGCATCATTCACAACCCGGTGTCCGCCACGTCGCGGACCCGGTGGTCTTGTGTGAAGAGGGCGCCTTGTCAGACGCCGGGCGCGGTGCGCCTGCGGCGCGACCGGACCTGTACCGGAGCTACCTCCGGCTCGGGGTTCTCGCGACGCTGCTCCAGGTACGACTGGCGCGTCCGCTCGGTGTGCTCGCGCATCGTGCGGGCCGCCGCGTCGGCGTCGCCTGCCTCGATCGCGTCGATGAGCCTGGCGTGCTCCTGCCACGACTGGTGCCCGCGGTGGCGGGCGATCGGCGTGTAGTACCAGCGGACCCTGCGGTCCACCTGCGACACCATGTCGAGCAGCACCTGGTTTGCGGACAGCTCGGTGACGCAGCGGTGCAGCTCGGCGTTCGCCGCGACCATGCCGTCGATGTCGTCGGACGCCACGGCGGCCTCGCCCTGGGCGCACAGCTTGCGCAGGCGGGCGACGCCCTCGGCGTCGGTGTTCAGCGCCGCGAGCCGGGCCGACTCGGCCTCGAGCGCGGCCCTGACCACGAGCAGCTGGTCGACCTCCGCCTCCGTGGGCGCGTGCACGAACGCTCCGTAACCGGGACGCAGGTCCACCCAGCCCTCGGAGTTCAGCAGCTGGAGCGCCTCCCGGATCGGCTGGCGCGACACCCCGAGCATCTCGGCGAGCTCGCTCTCCACGAGGTGCTGACCTGGGGCGAGCTGCCGGGAGATGATCAGCTCCTGCATTGCCTGGTAGACGCGTTCACGGAGCGGCACCGGCCGGTCGATCCGGCGGGCGGACATCTGCTGCGGCAACTCGGTCGACGGCATGATGTACTCCCAACAATCGGTAACGGCGGTGCTTTGCCCGTTGTATCGGCCAATTGGTCGACTGCCTACAGCATACAATGAGCAGATTGCCCGACCCTGGTGATGCCTATCACTACAGCGAGTGACATCCGTCTCGTCTTCTCAGTTCAGGGTTGACCTTCCCCGCGCGGCAGAAACCTCGACTTCTGCATACAGAATACTGTATCCTCGTAATGAGGCTGTCGCTGTGACACAACCAATGAAGGTGGGTGCCAGTGGATCTGTACGAGTACCAGGCGAGGGACCTCTTCGCCGCCCATGGTGTGCCGGTGTTGCCCGGCGCTGTGGCGAGTAATCCGGAAGAAGCGCGGGCCGCCGCCGAGGAGATCGGTGGGCAGGTTGTGGTCAAGGCGCAGGTGAAGACCGGTGGCCGGGGTAAGGCCGGTGGTGTGAAGCTGGCCAAGGATCCGGCCGAGGCGCGGGAGAAGGCCGAGGCGATCCTCGGGTTGGACATCAAGGGTCATGTCACGCGTCGCGTGCTGGTGACCGAGGCGTCGGACATCGCGCAGGAGTATTACTTCTCGTTCCTGCTGGACCGGGCGAACCGCACGTTTTTGGCCATGGCCTCGGCCGAGGGTGGCGTGGAGATCGAGCAGCTGGCGGTCGAGCGCCCGGAGGCGTTGGCGAAGGTGGCGGTGGATCCGATCGCCGGGGTGGACAAGGCCACCGCGCTCGAGATCCTCACCCAGGGCAATTTCCCGGTGGAGATCCGGGAGCGGGCCGCCGAGGTGGTGGTGAAGCTGTGGGAGACCTTCGTGGCCGAGGACGCCACGCTGGTCGAGGTCAACCCGCTGGTGCGGGACCCGCAGGACAAGATCGTCGCCCTGGACGGCAAGGTCACCCTGGACGGCAACGCCACGTTCCGCCACCCCGAGCACGAGCAGCTGGTGGACAAGCAGGCCGAGGACCCGCTGGAGGCCAAGGCCAAGGCCAAGGACCTCAACTACGTCAAGCTCGACGGTGAGGTCGGCATCATCGGCAACGGCGCGGGCCTGGTCATGTCCACCCTGGACGTGGTCGCCTACGCCGGGCAGCGGCATGGCGGGGTCAAGCCCGCGAACTTCCTCGACATCGGGGGCGGCGCCTCGGCGGAGGTGATGGCCGCCGGGCTGGACGTCATCCTCGGCGACCCCGCGGTCAAGAGCGTGTTCGTGAACGTGTTCGGCGGGATCACCGCCTGCGACGCGGTGGCCACCGGCATCGTGGAAGCCCTCAAGATCCTCGGGGACGAGGCCACCAAGCCGCTGGTGGTGCGCCTGGACGGCAACAACGTCGAGGAAGGCCGCCGGATCCTCGACGAGGCCAACCACCCGCTGGTCACGCAGGTGGACACCATGGACAACGCGGCCGACAAGGCCGCCCAGCTCGCCGCGGCAGGAGCCTGATCCCCATGGCCATTTTCCTCAACGAGAACTCCAAGATCATCGTGCAGGGCCTCACCGGCTCGGAAGGCACCAAGCACGCCACCAAGATGCTGGCCGCCGGCTCCACCATCGTCGGCGGGGTCAACGCCCGCAAGGCCGGCCAGACCGTCACCATCGGCGGCACGGACCTCACCGTCTACGGCACCGTCGAGGAGGCCATGAAGGCCACCGGCGCCGACACCTCGGTGATCTTCGTGCCCCCCAAGTTCGCCAAAGACGCCGTCATCGAGGCCATCGACGCCGAGATCGGCCTGGCCGTGGTCATCACCGAAGGCATCCCCGTGCACGACTCGGCCTACTTCTGGGCCCACGCCGTCGCCAAGGGAAACAAAACCAGGATCATCGGCCCGAACTGCCCCGGTGTGATCTCCCCGGGCAAGTCGAACGCGGGCATCATCCCGGCCAACATCACCGGCCCCGGCCACATCGGCCTGGTGTCCAAGTCCGGGACGCTGACCTACCAGATGATGTACGAGCTGCGCGACATCGGCTTCACCACCGCGGTCGGCATCGGCGGGGACCCGGTCATCGGCACCACCCACATCGACGCCCTCGCGGCGTTCGAGGCCGACCCCGACACCAAGGTCATCGTGATGATCGGCGAAATCGGCGGGGACGCCGAAGAACGCGCCGCCGACTACATCAAGGCCAACGTCACCAAACCCGTCGTCGGCTACGTCGCCGGCTTCACCGCCCCCGAAGGCAAAACCATGGGCCACGCCGGCGCCATCGTCTCCGGCTCCTCCGGCACCGCCCAAGCCAAAAAGGAAGCCCTCGAAGCCGCAGGCGTCAAGGTCGGCAAAACCCCCACCGAAACCGCCGAGCT
>NZ_QEQT01000056.1:0-19059 GCF_003311655.1 Prauserella sp. PE36
CCGGATCACCCTTCTCATAGCCCAGATGATCCGCCAACTCCGCCTGCAAACCCCGCTCCAACACCGCCTTGACCAGCTCCGGCAGAAACCCACCCTCCCCGGTCAACGCCAGCCCGTCCTGATCGACCCGATCCATCACCCGATCCAACAAGCCAGCATCCACCAGCTCAGCCACCACATCCCGCGCCGAACCCGACCCCGACAACGGCGGCTCGAACGAGCCCTGCTGCGATTCCTCGGCCACGGTCACTGTGTACTCCATCCAACTCAGAAGTTGATCTCATACACAGAACATTTGACAGGCCCACGCATGACGCATCAACCCGGCCCGGTCGAGGTGACCGCGGGTGTGGACACCCACACCGACACCCACATGGCCGCCGCGCTGGACCAGCTCGGCCGGCCGCTCGGGACGCGGCAGTTTCCCGCCACCATCGCCGGCTACCGCGCCCTGCTGGCCTGGCTGCAGGGGCTGGGCACGCTCACCGCCGTCGGCGTCGAAGGCACCGGCTCCTACGGCGCCGGCCTGGCCCGCCACCTGCACGACCACGCCGTGCCGGTGATCGAGATCGACCGCCCGGACCGCAAAGACCGCCGCCGCCACGGCAAAACCGACACCCTGGACGCGATCGCCGCCGCCCGAGCGGTGCAATCCGGCCGGGCCACCGCCGTGCCCAAGGCCCGCACCGGCCCGGTGGAGGCCATCCGGGTACTGCGCAGCGTGCGCCGCAGCGCCATCCAGGCCCGCACCGCCGCACTCAACGAACTCACCGCACTCCTGGTCACCGCCCCGGAAACACTGCGCGCCCAGCTGCACGGGCTGAACACCACCGCACTGGTCACCACCTGCGCCGGACTGCGACCAGGCACCGACCTGACCTGCCCACTGACAGCCACCAAAACCGCGCTCCGCCGACTCGCCCGGCGCATCCAGCAACTATCCACCGAGATCACCGACGCCGACACCCAACTCACCACACTGGTCCCCGCCACCGCACCCCGCACCACCGCACTGTTCGGATTCGGCCCCGACACCGCCGGACAACTCCTGACCACCGCCGGCGACAACCCCACACGACTCCACTCCGAAGCCGCCTACGCCCACCTCTGCGGCACAGCCCCCATCCCCGCCGCCAGCGGCCGCACCACCAAACACCGACTCAACCGAGCCGGCGACCGGCAAGCCAACGCCGCCCTCCACCGCATCGTCATCGTCCGCATGCGCCACTGCCCACGCACCCGCGCCTACGTCACCCGACGCACCACCGAAGGCCTCAGCAAACGCGACATCATCCGCTGCCTCAAACGCTACGCCGCACGCGAGGCCTACCACGCCATCCAAGCCGACCTCGCCAACCTCACCACTTGACCTCTATAGGAGCATCCTTCACTGCGTTGAACGCAGGCATGGTGGCCTTCACTGCGGTCGGGGCGGCGTGACTCGGGGCGCGAGGGGTGACGAGGGGCTAGGACTTCTCCAGGAACTCCGCTCGCTCCTCGTCCACCACCTCGGACACCAGCCGCGCGAGGCCGGGGTACTCCGCCAGCTCGGGGTCCGAGGCCACGATCTGCTGCGCCACGGCGCGGGTCCGCGCGATCACGTCCTCGTCCTCCAGCAGCGACAACAGTTTCAGACCCGAGCGCTTGCCGGACTGCGCGGCGCCGAGGATGTCGCCCTCCCTGCGCAGCTCCAGGTCCAGCTTGGAGAGCTCGAAGCCGTCCAGCGTCGACTCCACCGCCGCGAGCCGGGCCCGGGTGCTGGTGCCGTCGAGCGCGTCGGTGACGAGCAGGCACAGGCCTGGCACGTTCCCCCGCCCGACGCGGCCGCGCAGCTGGTGCAGCTGGCTCACGCCGAACCGGTCGGCGTCCATGATCATCATGACGGTCGCGTTGGGCACGTTCACGCCGACCTCGATCACGGTCGTCGCCACGAGCACGTCGAGCTTGCCCGTGGAGAACGCCCGCATCACGGCGTCCTTCTCGTCGCTGGGCAGGCGGCCGTGCAGCACGCCGATCCGCAGGCCGTTGAGCGGACCCTCGGCCAGCTGCGGCGCGAGGTCCAGCACGGCGATGGGAGGCCGTTTGTCGCTCTTGTCCGACGGCGGCTCGTCGCCGATGCGCGGGCACACGATGTAGGCCTGGTGCCCCTTGCCGACCTCCTCCACGAGCCGTTGCCACGCCCGGTCCAGCCACGCCGGCTTCTCGGCGACGGGCACCACGCTCGTCGAGATCGGCGAGCGCCCGGCGGGCAGCTCACGCAGCGAGGACGTCTCCAGGTCTCCGTAGACGGTCATCGCCACCGTCCTCGGGATCGGTGTCGCCGTCATCACCAGCACGTGCGGGCTCGTCGAGTCGGCGCCGCGCGAGCGCAGCGCGTCCCGCTGCTCGACGCCGAACCGGTGCTGCTCGTCCACGACGACGAAGCCGAGGTCGGCGAACGTCACGTGCTCCTGGATGAGCGCGTGCGTGCCCACCACGATCCCGGCCGCGCCGCTCGCGGTGTCCAGCAGCGCCTGCTTGCGCTCCTTCGCTCCCATCGAGCCCGTCAGCAGCGTGATCCTCGTCGCGTTGTCGGCCGAGCCCAGCTCCCCCGCCTGACCGAGCTCGCCGAGCATCTCCCGCAGCGACCGCGCGTGCTGCGCTGCCAGCACCTCGGTGGGCGCGAGCATCGCGGCCTGTCTGCCCGCGTCCACGGCCTGCAGCATCGCCCGCAGCGCCACGATCGTCTTGCCGCTGCCCACCTCGCCCTGCAGCAGCCGGTTCATGGGGTGCTCGCCCGCGAGGTCGGCGGCGATGGCCTCGCCGACCTCCCGCTGGCCCGCCGTGAGCTCGAACGGCAGCTTCTCGTCGAAGGCCGCCGCGATCCCGCCCGGCTTCGGCGGGCACGCGGGCGCGGGCCGCGAGACGGCGGAATGGCGCCGCTGCGCGAAGATCAGCTGGATCGCCATCGCCTCGTCCCACTTGAGCCGCTCACGCGCCTCGTCGAGCTGCTCCCAGCTCTCCGGCCGGTGGATCTGACGCAGCGCCTCCTGCAGGTCGCCGAGGCCGTGCCGCTCACGCAGCTGCTCCGGCAGCGGATCCTCCACCGGGTCGAGGGTGTCGAGCACCTGCCGCACCGCACGCCCGATCGTCCACGACTGGACGCCGGCCGCGGCGGGGTACACGGGGATGATCTCGGCGAGGAAGCTGTCCAGCGTGGAGATCTCGTCGCTCTCCGGATCGATCAGCTCGTACTCGGGATTCGCCAGCTGGAGCGTGTTGCGGAACGCCGTGACCTTGCCCGCGAACAGCCCGGTCTTGCCGGGCCGCAGCTCGCGCTCGCGCCACGCCTGGTTGCCGAAGAACGCGCACGAGAGCCTGCGCTGGCCGTCGGTGATCGTGACCTCGAGGATGGACCCCCTGCGCTGGCGCATCGGCTTCTTCGTGGCGCGCTCGACCCTGGCGAGCACCGTGGCGTGCTCGCCGATCTCCAGCCCGGCGATGTCGGTGAGCTCGCCGCGGCGGGCGTAGCGGCGCGGGTAGTGCCGCAGCAGTTCCGCGACCGTCCCGATGCCCAGCGAGGTGTCCAGTGCCTTGGCGGTCTTGGCCCCGAGCACCCTGGTCAGCGCGTCGCTCAGCTCAGTCATCGATTCACTCAACACCCATCAGCAGCAGCGCATCCGTCTGCCCACCGGAATAGCACACCAGTTCGACTTCGGGGTGCGAGGCACGCAGGTGAGCGGCGATGGCGTCCTCGATCCCGTCGGGCGCGCCGACCCCGGTGAGCACCGTGACGAGCTCGCCGCCCACGGCCAGCATCCGCTCCAGCACCGCCGTGGCCGCCTGCTCGACGCCCCGCCCGGGCTCGATGAGCACCACCTCGCCGTCGACCAGGCCCACGACGTCCCCGGCCTGCGCGCGGCCGACCCACGTGATCGAGTCCTGGCTCGCCACCACGATGTCGCCACGCCGCGTCGCCGCCGCGGCCTCGGCCATCGCCACCACGTCCGAGCCCGCCCGGCGGCCCGCGTCGTGCACGGCGAGCGCCGCGAGCACCTGCACCGGCGACGCGCACGGCACCACCACGACGTCGCGGTCCTGCAGCATCACGTGCCCGGCGATCCGCTCCGCCGCGGCCGTGAGGCCGACCCCGCCGGGCAGCACGGTCACGTGGCTCGCCGCGGTCTCGGTGACCAGGCCGAGCAACTCCTCCGCGCTCGGCTCCGCGTCCGCGGCGACGGCCAGCACCGGCACGCCCTCCTCGCCGATGAGCCCGGCGAGCCCCTCGCCGTGCACGACGGCCACCACCGCGCGGTCGCCCCTCGCCGCGGCGGTCTCCACCGGCGGCGGCGTCATGAGCGGCTCGACGCGCACCCGGTGTGGCCTGCCGTGGGCCAGCCCGGCCTCGATGGCGGCGCCGATGTCGGCGCAGTGGACGTGCACGGCGTGGTTGCCGGCGCCGTCCCCGGCGACGGTCACGCTGTCGCCGAGCGCGGACAGCGCCCTGCGCAGCGACGGCAGTGCCGCGTCATCGGCCCCGGAGAGCAGGTACATGACCTCCCACGCGCGCGGCGCGGGCGGTCCCGGCGGCGACACGGCGAGCGCGTGCTCGGGCTCCCGTTCGCCCGTGACCACCCCGGCGAGCGCGTCGAGCACGGCGACCAGGCCCCGGCCGCCCGCGTCGACCACCCCGGCCACCGCGAGTGCGGCGAGCTGGTGCGGCGTCTCCTCCAGCGCGTCGGCCGCCGCCTTCGCCGCCGTGGTGGCCACCTCGGCGGGCGTTCCCTCACCGACCGCCGTGGCGACGGCGTGCAGCACGCTCAGCATCGTGCCCGCCACCGGCCGGGCGACCGCCTCGGTGGCGAGCCCGTCGGCGCGCTTGAGCGCCGAGGCGAGCGCGGGACCGTCGAGCTCCGTGGCGTCGGCCGCCGACTCGGCGAGCCCGCGCAGCACCTGGGAGATGATCACACCGGAGTTGCCCCTCGCGGCGGCGACGGCGCCGCGAGCGAGCAGGCCGAGCGCCTCCCCCGCACCGCCGACTCGTTCGGCGGCGGCCAGCTCGGCCTGCGCGGCCGAGAGCGTGTGCAGCAGGTTGGACCCGGTGTCGGAGTCGGCGACCGGGTAGACGTTGATGCCGTCGATGTCGGAACGCAGTGCCGAAAGGCTGTGTACGCAGGCCGCGGCCCACGCGCACACAGCATCCGCGTCCAAGGCCCGCACCACGTATCCTCCGCACTGGTTCGAAGGGGTCTTCGCGAGCGTATCGACCCGGCTACGGCCGCCGGGAGAGCACCGGCTACCCTGTTCGAGTTGCCCGGCATTCGCCGGGTGGGTTTTGTTGACCTATTTCTTCGAGGAGTGTTCGACGTGGCTGCCGTGTGCGACGTCTGTGGCAAGGGGCCGGGCTTCGGCAAGTCGGTCTCGCACTCTCACCGGCGTACCAACCGCCGGTGGAACCCGAACATCCAGACCGTGCACGCCAAGATCGGGCTTTCCCAGAGGAAGCGCCTGAACGTGTGCACCTCCTGCCTCAAGGCGGGCAAGGTCGTTCGGGGCTGACCCCAGAGTCTTGCCACACGGCCCGGTGACCGTTCGGTCGCCGGGCCGTTGTCATGTCCGGGGGTTCAGGGCAGCTTCCAGTCGATCGGCGCGGCGCCCTGCTTCTCGAGCAGCTCGTTGGCGCGGCTGAACGGGCGGGAGCCGAAGAAGCCGTTGTGGGCGGACAGCGGGCTCGGGTGCACCGACTCGATGCACGGCACGTCACCGAGCAGGGGCTTGAGCCTGCGCGCGTTGCTGCCCCACAGGATCGCCACCATGGGCTCCTCGCGCGCCGCGAGCGCCCTGATGGCCTGCTCGGTGATCTCCTCCCAGCCCTTGCCCTGGTGGGAGTTCGGTTTGCCGGGCTGCACCGTGAGTGCCCTGTTGAGCAGCAGCACGCCCTGCCGGGTCCACGGCGTGAGGTCGCCGTTGGACGGCGTGGGGTGACCGAGGTCCTCGCAGTACTCACGGTAGATGTTGATGAGGCTCTTCGGCAGCGGCCGGACGTCGGGCGCGACGGCGAAGCACAGACCGATCGGGTGCCCCGGCGTCGGGTACGGGTCCTGGCCCACGATCAGCACGCGCACGTCCTCGAACGGCTGCTTGAACGCACGCAGGATGTTGTCACCGGAGGGCAGGTACTTGCGGCCCTCGGCGACCTCGCCGCGCAGGAACTCCCCCATCGCAGTGATCTTGGCCTCGACCGGGGAGAGCGCCTTCGCCCAGCCCGGGTCGATGATCTCGTGCAGCGGTCGTGCGGTCACGGCACGCAACCCTAGCGGGCTCAGCCCACCCGTCACCCGCCCCACCCGTTTTACGGAGGCGCTCCGCGCCGCTGTGTCAATCCAAGCGCTTGAGCTCGGCGCGAAAACGCTTGGCCCGCTCCACGTAGCTGTTGACCACGCCCGCGATCTTCTCCGGGCCGAACGACGTGTTGGGCCGCGTCTTCGCCGGGACACCGAGCGCGATGTGCCCGGACGGGACGCGCGAGTTGTAGGAGAGCACCGCCCCGGCTCCGACCATCGCGCCGTCCTCGAGCACCGTGCCGTTGAGCACCACCGACCCGGACGCGATGAGGCAGCCCGTGCCGATGCGCGCACCCTCGACGTGCACCGAGTGCCCGATCGCGGAGTCGGCGCCCAGGATCGTGGGGTCCCTGCGCGTGCAGTGCACCACGCAGCCGTCCTGGATGTTGGAGCGCTCCCCGAGCTCGATGTAGCCGTTGTCGCCACGCAACACGGTCTGCGGCCACACCGAGGCGTGCGCGCCGATACGGACGTCCCCGATCACGGTGGCGTCGGGGTGCACGTACGCGTCGGGGTGAATGGTTGGCTCCAGCTCGCCGAGTGCGTAGATCGCCATGGGATGCGCTAGCTCTCCTTCAGTTCCTTCGCCAGGTAAACGCTCTCCGGCTCGTCCTTGTAGACGCCGAAACCGGGGATGTCGGTGTAGCCCGACGAACGGTACAACGCGATCGCCTCCGGCTGTTCGGTGCCGGTCTCCAGCACCGCCCGCCTGCGGCCCGCGGCGAGCGCGGTGCGTTCCAGCTGCGCGAGCATCGCCCGCGCGAAGCCGTTGCCGCGCTCGGTATCGACGACGAACATCCGCTTGAGCTCGGCGTCACCGGGCCGGAACGTGGGCACGGGACCGTCGTGCGCGCGCCAGCCACCGCACGCGACGGGCACGCCGTCGCGGTAGCCGACCAGGAAGATCCCGTGCGGCGGCGAGAACTGCGCCGGGTCCACGGGCGTCACGTCGGGATCGCCATAGCGCGTCACGTACTCCTGCTGCACCAGGTCGATCAGCTTCACCGCGTCCGGGTGGTCGAACGGGACTACTCGTATCTCCACCCCGCCCATGAAACCGGATCAGCGCCAGTGCTCCCAACCGCTTTCGTGCTCGTAGGGCTTGCCGTCCACGGTGATGCCGGTGTCGGGCAGCAGCACGGTGCCGATGCGGACCCAGCCCTCCGGCAGGTCGGTGAACGAGGGGAACGTCGCGGCGAGCGCGTGGTCCTCGCCGCCGGTGAGCACCCAGTGCAGCGGGTCGGCGCCGAGCGCGGTGCCCACGTCGGTGAGCTTCCGGTCGACGTCGAGCCGGTCGGTGTGCACGTCGATGCCGACGTTCGACTCCTGGGCGAGGTGGCCGAGGTCGGCGAGCAGGCCGTCGGAGACGTCGATCATGGCGGTGGCCCCGGCGAGCGCGGCCGCCGGTCCCGCGGCATAGGGCGGCTCGGGGAAACGCTGGGCGTTGACCACGCCGACCGGCGAACGGAAACCCCGGCCAAGCACGGCGAGTCCGGCGGCGGCCCAGCCGAGCCGCCCGCACACCGCCACGATGTCGCCGGGCCGGGCACCGGAGCGCGTCACCGGTGGCCTCCCACCGAGGTCGCCCAGGGCGGTGACGCTGATCACGAGCTGGTCGGAGCGCACCATGTCGCCGCCGACGAGGCCGACCCGCGCGCGGCCCGCCTCCGCGGCCATCCCGTCGAACAGCTGCGTGACGGTCGCCGTCTTCTCGTCGGCGGGGCACGCGATCCCGACCACGACGGAGGTGGGCACCGCGCCCATCGCCGCGATGTCGGCGAGGTTCACCGCGATCGCCTTGTGCCCGACCTGCTCCGGAGTGGACCAGTCCAGCCGGAAGTGCACGCCGTGCACCAGCACATCCGTCGACACCACCACCCTGCCGTCGGGCGCGGCGACGACGGCGGCGTCGTCGCCGGGGCCGAGCAGCGTCGTCGACGGCTGCGTGCGGTTCGCGGTGACGGCGCGGATCAGGCCGAACTCGCCGATCGCCGCCACCGTGTCGGCAGTGCCCTCGGCGGCACTGTCCGGCGTGGGTCTGTCCTCCACTGACACCTCCGGTGTAACCCGAGACTCATCGGATGTCCGATCGTTGCCCCGCCTGCGGTACGTTGCTTCAACGTTCCTATCTTGAGCTTGACGAACCCATCCAGACGAAGGGGCGCGCCGTGGTCCACGCATACATCCTCATCCAGACCGAGGTCGGCAAGGCAGCCTCCGTCGCGGCCGAGATCGCCGGCATCCCCGGTGTCACCAGCTCGGAGGATGTCACCGGCCCCTACGACGTCATCGTGCGCGCCGAGGCCGACAACGTCGACCAGCTGGGGCAGCTCGTGGTCGCGAAGGTGCAGAACGTGGAGGGCATCACGCGCACGCTGACCTGTCCCGTGGTGCACCTGTAGGGCTGTGCTGTAGTGGGGAGCGTGACCGAGACAGGTGCGCCTCCCCGGATGCTCATCGTCGCCGCCGCGGTGCTGGCGGCCGCGCTCGCCGTCGCGGTGGCGGTGCTGGGGGTGCTGTCGTCCGGCGACGACGAGGGCACCGAGACCGGTCCGCTGCCGCTCGTGTCGATCCCCGCGCCGAAGTCCGGCAGCCCCGAGTGCGCGAAGGTGATCGAGGCCGCACCCGGCGAGCTGGAATCCTCCGGTGAGACGCTGGCGCGGCGGGAGCTGGCGCAGCCGGCTCCCCCGGCCACGGTCGCGTGGGGCACCGACAACCCCGTGGTGCTGCGGTGCGGGCTCGAACGCCCGCCAGAGCTGACCCCCACGTCGTACCTGCGGCAGATCAACGGTGTGCGCTGGCTGGAGGTGCCCGGCGAGGGGGCAGCGACGTGGTATGTCGTCGACCGCCCCGTCTACCTGGCGCTCACCGTCCCGGCGGGCTCGGGAACCGGCCCGCTGCAACAGGTCTCGGACACCATCCGCGATTCCCTGCCCGCCACCGACTGACCGCAGTGCCCCAACCGCAGTGCCCCAACCGCAGTGCCCCAACCGCAGTGAAGGCCACCTTCACTGCGTTGAACGCAGTGAAGGTGGCCTTCACTGCAGAAGGGCAGCCTTGCGAAGGAGTCAGCGCAGGCCGGTGCCCCGGGACAGGGCGGTCTCGACCAGGGTCGCCAGCAGCGTCGGGTAGTCCACTCCGGTGACGGCCCACATCTTCGGGTACGCCGACGTCGAGGTGAAGCCTGGCATCGTGTTGACCTCGTTGATGGTCAGCTCGCCGTTCTCGCCGACGAAGAAGTCCACCCGGGCGAGGCCCTGGCAGTCCAGCGCATCGAAGGCACGCACCGCGCACGCGCGCAGCCGCTCGGTCACCGAGTCGTCGAGCTTGGCCGGGATGTCCAGCTCGGCGGCCTCACCGAGGTACTTGGTCTCGAAGTCGTACCAGGCGTCGTCGCCCTCGGCGAGCACCCTGATCTCGGCCGGCAGCGACGCCTCGACGCGCCCGTCGGGGAACTCCAGCACGCCGCACTCGACCTCCCGGCCCACCACGGCGGCCTCGACGAGCACCTTGGGGTCGGTCCGCCTCGCCAGCGCGATGGCCTCGTCCAGCTCGGCCCAGTCGGTGACCTTGCTGATGCCGATCGACGATCCGGCCCTCGCCGGCTTGACGAACACGGGCAGTCCCAGCCGTTCCCGGTCGGCGTCGTCCAGAGTCGACTGTCCACGGCGGACGGTCGCGTAGCGCCCGACCGGCAGCCCCTCCGCGGCGAGCAGCTTCTTGGCGTACTCCTTGTCCATCGCGGCGGCGCTCGCGAACACGCCGGCTCCCACGTACGGGATGTCGGCGAGCTCGAGCAGCCCCTGGATGGTCCCGTCCTCGCCGAAGGCGCCGTGCAGCACGGGGAACACGACGTCGACCCCGCTCAGCACCTCGCTCTCCTGGCCGGGCTCGAGGCTCACCACGCTCTTGCTGGTGGGGTCGCCCGCCAGCACGAGCGCCCTGCCGTCGTCGACGGTCGGCAGCTCGTGCCCCCGGATCGCCAGCGCCCCCGGGTCGTTCGTGCCCAGCACCCAGCCACCGGCCTTGGTGATGCCGATGGGGACGATCTCGAACCGGTCGGGATCGAGATTCGCCAGCACGCTGCCTGCCGACACACAGGAGATGGTGTGCTCGGTGCTGCGGCCCCCGAACACGACGGCCACGCGCGTCTTGCGGCTACTCATGGCCGGTCACCCTACCGGGGCCTCGGCCGTAACAGGTCGACGAGCACCCACAGCGACTCGCGCAGCGCCTCCCTGGAACAGCCCGCGTAGCCCACCGCGACCCCGAACGCCGTGGGGGTGCGGGCGAAGTGCCTGCCGAGGCCGTCGAGCAGCAGCCCGCGCCGCTTGCCGGACGCGAGCCGCTCGCGCTCGTCCTCGGGTGTGGCCAACGGCACCACCAGGTGCGCGCCCGCGTCGTCGCCGAGTACCGGAACGCCCGCCTTCTTCAGTGCCCCGACCAGCATGGACCTTCGTTCCGACAGTTCGCGGCGGAGCCTGCGCAGGTGCCTGCCGAGGTCGCCGTGCCGGGCCAGCTCCACCACCACGCGCTGACCCGCGGGCGAGGGCCGGGTACCGGTCAGCTCGCGGTAGTCGAGAATCGTGGTGGTCACCGAGGGCGGGGCCACCATCCAGCCCGCGCCGAGCGTGGGCGTGAGGATCTTGCTCGTGGTGCCGAGGTGCACCACCACGTCGGGGGCGAGCGACGCGAGCAGCGGCAGCGGCGCCACGTCGTAACGAAGCTCACCGTCGTAGTCGTCCTCGACGACGAGGAAGTTCTCCGCCCGCGCCCGCTCCACCAGCTCCACCCGCCGGGCCGCGCTCATCCGGCAGCCCATGGGGTACTGGTGCGCCGGCGAGCAGTAGACGGCGCGGACCCCGCTTGGCAGGACGTCCGGGCGCAGGCCCTCGGCGTCGATCGGCACAGGCACCACGCGCATGCCCGCGCGGCGGAACGCCTGGACGGCCCGCTGATATCCCGGTTCCTCCACGGCGACGAGGTCGCCGGGCCGCAGCACGGCGCTCGCCAGCTCCACCACGGCGGACGTGGTGCCGCCGGTCGCGAGCACGGAGTCGGTGCCCGCGTCGAGTCCCCGGTGCCGCAGCAGGTGCTCGGCGACGGCGGCGCGGTAGTCGGAGAGGCCGGAGCGGTAGAGGTAGGTCGCGGGCGGCGTGTCGGCCGCTGCCCGCCAGGCTCTTCGCCACGCGGCCCGGTCGAGCCCGTCCGCCCACGGCACCCCGGGGGTGAGCATCAGCAGGTCGCTCGGCGCCTCGTCGTTGGTGACGAAGCCCCTGCGCTCCGGCCGGGCGGCCGGCGGCGACGTGGTGACGTAGGTGCCGGAGCCGTGCCTGCCCAGGATCCAGCCTTCGGCGTGCAGCTGTTCGTACGCGGCCGACGTGACGGTCCTGCTCACACCGAGCCGGTCGGCCAGCGCGCGGGTGGAGGGCAGGCGGTCGCCGCCGCGCAGGTGCCCTGTCGCCGCCGACTCGCGCAGCGCGTCGGCCAGCTGCACGGCGAGCGGTACTGTGGAGTCCCGATCGAGTCTGACCGGCAACGCGGTGTCACCCCGAGTCAAAGTGGCCTCCCATTTTTCCGCACTTGTGGCTATCTGATAATGCCACTGGGCCTGACAGGCTCGTCGCATGTCCGTACCACTGTCGCCCACCACGCGCAGCACACTCACCCGCAAGAAGGACCGGGCGGCGCGGGATCGCGCCGCCCTCCACGGCGTGCTCGACGAGGCGCTCGTCTGCCACGTCGGACTCGTCCTGCACGGCTCTCCCGTGGTCCTGCCCACCGGCTACGGCAGAGACGGCGACACGCTCTATTTTCACGGCTCGACGGGTTCGGGGAACCTCCGAGCGGCGGCGAACCGTGTCGACGTCTGCGTGACGGTGACGATTCTGGACGGGATCGTCTACGCGCGCTCGCTGAACAACCACTCGATGAACTACCGCAGCGCCGTGATCCACGGCCGCGCGCGCCCCGTCACCGGGGCCGCCGAGAAGCTGCACGGCCTGCGCGTTGTCAGCGACCACCTCGCTCCGGGCTCGTGGGAGCACGCGCGCGAGCCCAACGCGAAGGAAATGGCCTCGGTCAGCGTGCTGGCGCTCGACCTGGCCGAGGCGTCGGTGAAAATCCGCTCCGGAGAGCCCATCGACGAACCGGAGGATCTGGAGCACGGCACCGCGTGGGCGGGCGTGCTGCCGATCCACACGACGTTCGGTGCCCCGGCACCGGCGAGCTACGTGCCGGAGGGGACGCCGATCCCGGCGCACGTGGCCGAGCGCGAGCCCGCAGTCAGTCGCGAACCGGTCCGGTGAGCGGATCGAGGTGGTGCGGGCGCAGCGTGCGCCCGCCCGCGCGGTAGACGTGCACGCTCACGGCGGGGTCGGGGCCCTCGTTGCGCACCTCGTGCACGTAGCCGGGGCCGAACACGCGCGACTGGCCGGCCGACGGCGTGTGCACCTCGGTCAGCACGCGCCCGTCGGGGGCCCTGCGCGTGACGGTCTCGGTGAGGGTGCCGCTGACAACCGTGAACGCGCCCGTCGACTCACCGTGGTCGTGCAGCCCGGTCTGCTGGCCGGGAAGCCAGCTCAGCAGCCAGATCTCCTCGTCGGCGGCGCGCTCGAGCAGGGCGGCGAAACGCTCGTCCGGGTCGTAGCGCAGCACGTTGCGCCAGCGGTCTCGGTCGGCCGCGTACTCCAGCGCGGTGCGGACGGGGTGGCGAAGCTGCGGGTTTGCGGCAGGCATGGAAGCGACCGTGTTCTCTGGAACGGCGAACATGGGGAAATGAGGTCCTTGCTGAACAGTGCTGACTGAGGTCGGGGATCCGTGGTGAGTCGGTCACCGGCGACAACAGCAAGGACACGACGCGCAGCGGGCATGGCGGAGACCGGTGTGGCCCCCTGCCGTGAGTGCGCTCCACGTCGACATGCCGCACAGCAAACCAGCACGGCGACGAGGCGTCAAACGGGTTCCAGCGATTGGGCGCCCTTACGACCACTCGTGTTTCTGCTGGCGGCCGAGCAGCTCGGCACCGACGCGAGCGGGATCCATCCCCTCGTGGCACACGCGGTACATCGCGTCGGTGATCGGCATGTCCACGCCGACGCCGCGCGCGAGCTCGCGGATCGACTGGCACGACATCACGCCCTCCGCCACCTGGCCACCCACCGCGGCCTGCGCCTGCTGCGGCGTCTCGCCCCTGCCGATGCGCTCGCCGAAGGTGCGGTTGCGCGACAACGGCGACGCGCACGTCGCCACGAGGTCGCCCACCCCGGCAAGACCCGCGAACGTCAGCGGGTCGGCGCCGAGCTTCGCCCCGAGCCGCGCCGTCTCCGCGAGACCACGGGTGATGAGCGTCGCCATCGTGTTGGCGCCGAAACCGAGCCCGGCCGCCATGCCGCAGCTCAGAGCGATCACGTTCTTGCAGGCGCCGCCGAGCTCGCAGCCAACCACGTCGGTGTTGGTGTACGGGCGGAAGTAACCGTTGAAGCTGGCCTGCTGGATCGCGACCGCGCGGTCGTGGTCGGCGCACGCGAGCACCGCGCCGGCGGGCTGCCGCTGCGCGATCTCGCGCGCCAGGTTCGGACCGGAGACCACCACGACCTCGTTCGCGGGGACCTCGGCGATCTCGCTGATCACCTCGCTCATCCGTTTCAGGGTGCCGAGTTCGACGCCCTTGGCGAGGCTCACGAGGATCGCGTCGCGCGGCAGGAGACCGCGCCAGCCCGTCAGGTTCGCGCGCAGGCTCTGGCTCGGCACGGCGAGCACCACGGCCTCGGCACCGGACAGCGCCTCCTCGGCGTCGGACGTGGCGGTGAGCCGCTGGGGCAGCGTCACGCCGGGCAGGTAGCCGCTGTTGGTGTGCTGGTCGCGGATCTCGGCGGCGACCTCGGCCCGCCGCGCCCACATCGTGACGTCACGGCCGGCGTCGGCGAGCACCTTGGCGAACGTCGTGCCCCACGAACCCGCGCCGAGCACCGTGACCGACTGCACAGTGACGCCCGTCATGTCCGGCATGTCAGGCACTGTCCTCCCGCTTCGCGGGCGGCTGCTCCCCGCGGATGTCCGCGAGCAGCGAGAGCACCTCGCCCATCAGCAGGTCGGTGACCTCGCGCAGCACGGCGGGGGTGCGGTCCTGCTCGCGGTACTTCGAAAGGTCCACCGGCTCGCCGACGGAGTGGACCACCGTCTTGCGGGGCAACGGCCGGAACTTCTTCGTGTAACCGTTCCAGATGTTCTGGGTGCCCCACCGCGCGACCGGGATCACGGGCACGTCGTTCTCGAGCGCGAGCCTGGCCACGCCGGTGTAGGACCGCTTCGGCCAGCCATCGGGGTCCTTGGTGATCGTCCCCTCTGGATAGATGAGCACCAGCTTGCCGTTCGCCAGCGTCTCGTGCGCGGCCCTGAGGCTGTCACCCGCGGTGGCGCTGCCCCTGGTGACGGGGATGCCGCCGGAGCCGGCGAGGATCTTGCCGAAGATCGGCACCCGGAAGAGGCTGTCCTTGGCCATGAACCTGGGCACGCGCTTGTTGCGGTGCACGAACACCGCGTCCACGGCCGGGTCGAGGTGCGAGACGTGGTTCATCACGAGCAGCACGGGCCCGTCTTTCGGGATCCGCTCGGTGCCCCGGTAGACGCTCTTGCCCATCCAGGTCAGCGGGTAGAACAGCACCGCGGCGGCCCCGACCCAGAAGCCGCCCTTCTCCCGATCAGCCAAGACTCCTCCTCGTCGCGTGCGGAAGCTGAGGCGATCCTCCCACAGGCACACGGCGGCTCCGATGGGTAAAGATGGTGGCGTGGCCACAGACCTCATCGTGCCCCTGAAGCCACCCCGCGCCGGCAAGTCGCGGCTGCGGGGTGCGCTCGGCTACCCGGCCGACGCCGAGTGCCACGCGGCACTCGTGCTCGCGCTGGCCTCCGACACGCTGCGGGCCGCGACCGCGGCCCCCGGCGTGCGCCGGGTGCTCGTCGTCGGTTCCGACACCGAGGCGCTCGCCGCCCTGCGCGAGCTCGGTGCCGAGGTGGTGGACGAACACGGCAACGGGGAGGAACGTGGCGGGCTCAACGGCGCGCTGCGGGTGGGCGAACGCCTGCTGCGCGCCGCCGATCCGCTGGCGGCGGTCGGCGCGCTGCAGGCAGACCTCCCCGCGCTGCGGCCCGGTGAGCTCGCGGCCGCGCTCGCGGAGGCCGACGGGCGCAGGGCTTTCACCGCCGACCGGCACGGCACCGGCACCACGCTGCTCCTCTCCGGCGCCGGGCAACCGCTCGCGCCGCGCTTCGGCGAGGGCTCCGCGAGCGTCCACACCGCGTCGGGCGCCGTGCCGCTCACGCTGCCCGCGCCCTCCCTGCGCGGCGATGTCGACACCCCCGAGGACCTGGAGCACGCCCGGCTGCTCGGCCTCGGCCCGAGCACCACCGCGCTGCTCGACACGGCGTGCGTTCCGCACTGAGGGCCGTTGCCTCCGCGTTCGCTCGGGTATGCGCAACAGTCGCCTCCGTGGGGAACAATGCAGGGGTGAGCAACGACGAGAGCACTTCCCCGCCCGGTGGGTCGCCGGACGGGCGGCGCGTCAGCACGCCTCCGCCACCGCCCGCCGCCCCCGAGAACGGCCTGCCGAAGCCGGCGCAAGCCGTCCCTTCGGCCCCGCCCGCGGCGACCGGAGCACAGGCGCTGGCCGACGCACTGCCCGACGACCGGTACTTCAACCGGGAACTCTCGTGGCAGGACTTCAACGCCAGGGTGCTGGCGCTGTCGGAGGACGAGTCGCAGCCGCTGCTCGAGCGCGCCAAGTTCCTGGCGATCTTCGCGTCCAATTTGGATGAGTTCTACATGGTCCGGGTAGCCGGTCTCAAGCGCAGGGACGAGACCGGCCTCTCCGTGCGCAGCGCCGACGGCCTCACGCCCCGCGAGCAGCTGTCCTACATCGCCAAGCGCAACCAGGACCTCGTCGAGCGGCACACCGAGGCCTTCGAGCAGCACGTGCGCCCGGCGCTGGAGGCGAAGGGCATCCGCATCGTCCGGTGGTCCGATTTGGAGGTGGAGGACCGGGAGCGGCTCTCCCACTACTTCACCGACCAGATCTTCCCGGTGCTCACCCCGCTGGCCGTCGACCCGGCCCACCCCTTCCCCTACATCTCCGGCCTGTCACTCAACCTCGCCGTGACCGTCCGCGACCCGGACGGCGGCACGGAACGGTTCGCGCGAGTGAAGGTGCCCAACAACGTGCCGCGGCTCGTGCGCATCGAACGCCAGCGGGACAGCCACACCGCGACGTTCCTGCCGCTGGAGGAACTGATCTCGGCCCATCTCGGGGAGCTCTTCAGCGGCATGGAGGTGATCGAGCACCACGTGTTCCGCGTAACCCGCAACGCCGACTTCGAGGTCGAGGAGGACCGCGACGAGGACCTGTTGCAGGCGCTGGAACGCGAGCTGGCGCAGCGCCGCTTCGGCCCGCCCGTCCGGCTCGAGGTGGCTCAGGACATGAGCGAGCACATGCTCGAACTGCTGCTGCGTGAGCTGGAGGTCGACCCGCGCGACGTCGTGGAGGTGCCGGGGCTGCTCGACCTCAGCTGTCTGCACCAGCTCTCCGCGATCGACCGCAAAGAGCTCAAGGACCGTCCGTTCGTGCCCGCCACGCACCCCGCGTTCGGCGAGCGGGAGACCCCGAAGAGCGTGTTCGCGACCCTGCGCGAGGGCGACGTGCTCGTGCACCACCCCTACGACTCGTTCTCCACGAGCGTACAGCGGTTCATCGAGCAGGCCGCCGCCGACGACAAGGTGCTGGCGATCAAGCAGACGCTGTACCGCACCTCGGGTGACTCCCCGATCGTCGACGCGCTCGTCGACGCCGCCGAGGCGGGCAAGCAGGTGGTGGCGCTCGTGGAGATCAAGGCCCGATTCGACGAGCAGGCCAACATCACGTGGGCGCGCACGCTCGAACGCTCGGGCGTTCACGTCGTGTACGGCCTCGTCGGGCTCAAGACGCACTGCAAGGTCGCGCTCGTGGTTCGGCAGGAGGGCTCCACGATCCGCCGCTACTGCCACATCGGCACCGGCAACTACAACCCGAAGACCGCGCGGCTGTACGAGGACCTGGGGCTGCTGACGGCCGACCCGGCGATCGGCGCCGACCTCACGGACCTGTTCAACGTCCTCACCGGATACTCCCGGCAGGCGACCTACCGCAACATCCTGACGGCGCCCAACGGCATCCGGCGCGGCATCCTCGACTGCATCCAGCACGAGATCGACGTGGCCCGTGCGGGCGGGCCCGCCGGCGTGCGCCTCAAGTGCAACTCGCTCGTCGACGAACAGATCATCGACGGCCTGTACCGCGCCTCGCAGGCCGGCGTGCCGGTGGACATCGTCGTGCGCGGCATCTGCGCGCTGAAGCCGGGCGTGCCCGGCCTGAGCGACAACATCGCCGTGCGGTCCATCCTCGGCCGCTTCCTTGAGCACTCGCGGATCTTCCACTTCCGCGGCGCCGACGCCTACTGGATCGGCAGCGCCGACATGATGCACCGCAACCTCGACCGCCGGATCGAAGCGCTGGTGCAGGTCAAGGATCCCAAGCTGGCCGCGCAGCTCGACGACGTGCTCGACTCGGCGCTGGACCCGCTGACCCGCTGCTGGGTGCTCAGTTCAACCGGCGAATGGGTTCCCTCTCCCGCCGACTCGTCGCAGGTTCGCGACCACCAGGTCGAACTCCTGCGCAGGCACGGAGCCGCCGGGTGAGCGGCACGAACGGCGGACGGGCCATCCGGGCCGCGGGAGCGGTGCTGTGGCGGCCGGGGACTTCCCGGGAAATCGACATCGCCGTCGTGCACCGGCCGCGCTATGACGACTGGTCACTGCCCAAGGGAAAAGTCGACCCCGGCGAGACGGTCCCCGTCGCCGCGGTGAGGGAACTGGCCGAGGAAACGGGGTTCACCGCTGTTCTCGGCCGTTTCCTGAATACCACCGAATACGAGGTGGCCAAGGGTCCGAAAACGGTCGACTACTTCGCCGCGAGGGCGGGCGAGGGCCGTTTCACCCCGAACGAGGAAGTCGACGAACTGCGCTGGCTGCCGCCCGCCGACGCCGAATCGCTGCTGAGCTACGGCACCGACAAGCGGGTGTTGCGGGAGTTCACGGCGCTGCCCGCGGACCTGACGTCGCTCCTGCTGGTGCGGCACGGGAAGGCGGGCAAGCGGGAGGAGTGGACCGGTGACGACGATCTGAGGCCGCTCTCGGACGCGGGAATGCGGCAGGCGGAAGCGCTGCGGGTGCTGCTGAGGGCGTTCGGCCCCGACCGCGTGTTCTCCGCGCCGCGCCTGCGGTGTGTCCAGACCGTGCAGGGCCTTGCCGAGGACATCGGCACCGAGATCGTCCACGAGCCGCTGCTGTCCGAGGACAACTACTGGGCCGACCCCGTGGTGGCGTGGTCGCGGCTACTCGCGATCGTCGCCGACGGCGGTACTCCGGTCGTGTGCAGCCAGGGCGGGGTCATCCCGGACATCGTGAGCGCGCTCGCCGAGCACGGCGGCATCGAGCTTCCCGAGACGAAGGCGGACGGCGTGGCGAGCAAGAAGGGCTCCGTGTGGCTGCTGTCGTTCGCGGAGGGCGACGCGGGCCCGCGACTCGTGGCCGCGCACTACCTACCAACCCCTCTCCCGGCGCCGGCGCCCGCGAACTCCTAACCCCTCCTACCGCAGTGAAGGCCACCTTCACTGCGTTGAACGCAGGCAAGGTGGCCTTCACTGC
>NZ_QEQT01000057.1:0-8679 GCF_003311655.1 Prauserella sp. PE36
GGGCCTGTCAAATGTTCTGTGTATGAGATCAACTTCTGAGTTGGATGGAGTACACAGTGACCGTGGCCGAGGAATCGCAGCAGGGCTCGTTCGAGCCGCCGTTGTCGGGGTCGGGTTCGGCGCGGGATGTGGTGGCTGAGCTGGTGGATGCTGGCTTGTTGGATCGGGTGATGGATCGGGTCGATCAGGACGGGCTGGCGTTGACCGGGGAGGGTGGGTTTCTGCCGGAGCTGGTCAAGGCGGTGTTGGAGCGGGGTTTGCAGGCGGAGTTGGCGGATCATCTGGGCTATGAGAAGGGTGATCCGGCCGGGCGGGGTAGCCCGAACTCGCGCAACGGGGCGAGCCCGAAGACGCTGGCCACCGAGGTGGGGCAGGTGCCGCTGGCGGTGCCTCGGGATCGGGCGGGGACGTTCGAGCCGCGGCTGGTTCCGAAGGGTTCTCGCCGGGCCGGCGGTCTGGACGAGATGATCATCTCGCTGTACGCGGGCGGGATGACGGTGCGCGATATCCAGCATCATCTCGCGCGCACGCTGGGCACCGAGCTCTCGCACGAGACCATCGCCAACGTCACCGACGCCGTGCTCGAGGAGGTCAAGGCCTGGCAATCGCGGCCGCTGGAGGAGATCTATCCGATCGTCTATCTGGATGCGCTGGTGGTGAAGGTTCGCGACGGCCATCAGGTGCGTAACCGCTCCGCGCACCTGGCCGTCGGTGTCGATCTTGATGGCGTCAAGCACGTGCTCGGGATCTGGGTGCAAGCAGCCGAGGGCGCGAAATTCTGGGCCGGGGTCTGCGCCGAGCTGCGTAACCGCGGCATCCGCGACGTGCTCATCGTCTGCTGCGACGGGCTGAGCGGGCTGCCCGAGGCGATCGAGGCCACCTGGCCGCACACCACGGTGCAAACCTGCACCGTGCACCTGATCCGGGCGGCGATGCGGTTCGTGGCCTACGGCGACCGGAAGAAGGTCGCGGCCGCGCTCAAGTCGATCTACACCGCCCCCACCGCCGAGACCGCCCAGACCGAACTGCGCGCTTTCGCGGAATCGGAGTGGGGCCGCAAGTACCCGGCCGCCGTCGCCACCTGGGAGAACGCGTGGGAACGGTTCATCCCGTTCCTGGCCTTCCCACCCGAGGTGCGCAAGATCATTTATACGACGAACTCGATCGAATCTTTGAACTACCAACTCCGCAAGATCATCAAGAATCGCGGTCACTTCCCCAGCGACGACGCCGTGATCAAGCTGCTCTGGCTGGCCATCCGCGACATCGAAGACAAACGCGCCCGCCAGCGCGACCAGGAACGCGGTCTGCCGTCCAGCAAGCGCAAAGCACCCGGAAAACTCGTCGAAGGCGGCATCGTCCCAGGCTGGAAACAAGCCCTCGGCGCCCTCGCCGTCCACTACCCCGACCGCCTCAACACCTACCTCTAACACACCAATTTTCTAGATCAACTTACACAGAAAACTTGACACGCTCTCATGCTGTAACCGCCATTCCTGTGTCTGTCCGGGCACCGGGTGGCACGCACCAACCGACGGCGGACAGCACAGTGACGGGTGACTGCTGGCACAGGCTCCTATTAGGTCACAACCGCCGAATCGGCCACGTGCAGTGGACGGGACCCCGACACACCGACAGATCCTTCACAAGACACCCCGCAACGGGTGTCGGTGGCCTTCCGAGTCAGGAGTGCCGGGATCCCGCCCACACACATCATCACTGTGGCCTTCACTGCAGTCGCTCCGCGCACCGCACGATGGTGGTACTCCGCCTGCGCGCCCGGTTCGCGCGCGGTAGACGGGTGCCCATGCGTATTCGACTGGCCCGTTCCCTGTTCGCCGCCTGGACCGCCGCATTGCTCACGGCCGCCGCCGCCCCGGCGCTCGCCGCTCCCGGCGTACAGCAGGCCCCGCCCAACTGGGGGCTGGACCGGATCGACCAGCGGGCCGGGGGAGCCCAGCTGGACCAGCGCTACCGGTACCAGGGCGACGGCGCGGGCGTCACCGTGTACGTGATCGACTCCGGCGTCGACGGCACCCATCCCGACTTCGGTGGCCGCGTGGCGGGCGGCAAGGACTTCGTGGACGGCGACGAGCACCCCGTCGACCTCAACGGGCACGGCACCAGCCTCGCCGGGGTCGTCGGAGGGCAGGCACACGGCGTCGCCAAGGGAGTGCGCATCGTGCCGGTGCGGGTGCTCGACCAGAACGGCGGCGGCAACGGCCTCAGTGTGGTCGCCGGTGTCGACTGGGTGGTCAACAACGCGCGGCAGCCCGCGGTCGCCGTGATCGGCATCGGCGGCCCCGCGAGCGATGCCGTGGACACGGCCGTGCGCGGGCTGGCGAAGATCATGCCGGTGGCCGTTCCCGCGGGCGGTGCGACGGCCGACGCGGGCCAGAGCTCGCCCGGCCGGATCCCCGAGGTGCTCACCGTCGCCGCGAGCGACATTGCCGACAAACCCGTGCCGACCTCGAACTTCGGCGCCGCGGTGGATCTCTACGCCCCCGGCGCGGACGTGCGGGCCCCTGCGCTCAAGGGCGGGACGGCCGAGCTGACGGGCACGTCGGTGGCCGCGGCGCACGTGGCCGGGGTCGCCGCGCTCTACCGCGCGGCCCACCCCGAGGCGACGCCGCAGCAGGTGACCGAGGCCGTGGTGGCGAACGCGAGCCCCGGGGTACTCACCGGCGTGCGCGACGGCACCGCGAACCGCCTGCTCTACGCCGGCCCGATCCCGGCAGACGGCCGGTGATGTCCAGTAGCTGGGAGCGAACTCCCGGAGAGCGGGAGCTTCGGGGTAACGTGCCTCGCGACCGATCCGTGTAAAGGAAAGGACCGGGGATGTTCCGCAAAGTGCTCGTCGCCAACCGCGGCGAGATCGCCATCCGTGCGTTCCGTGCCGCCTACGAACTGGGCGCGGGGACGGTGGCCGTGTTCCCGCACGAGGACCGAAACTCGCTGCATCGCCTGAAGGCCGACGAGGCGTACGAGATCGGTGAGCCGGGTCACCCGGTGCGTGCCTACCTCTCGGTGGACGAGATCGTCCGCGCCGCCGTGAAGGCAGGCGCCGACGCCGTCTACCCGGGCTACGGCTTCCTGTCCGAGAACCCGGACCTGGCGCGCGCCTGCGAGGAAGCCGGGATCACGTTCGTCGGCCCCAGCGCGGAGATCCTCGAGCTGACCGGTAACAAGGCCCGCGCCGTCGCCGCCGCCAAGGCGGCCGGTGTGCCCGTGCTGGGCTCGTCGGCACCGTCGTCCGATGTGGACACCCTCGTGGAGGCCGCGGAGGAGCTGGGCTTCCCGGTGTTCGTCAAGGCCGTCGCCGGTGGTGGCGGACGCGGCATGCGCAGGGTCGAGGACCCGAAGCAGCTGCGGGAGTCGATCGAGGCCGCGGCCCGCGAGGCCGAGTCGGCGTTCGGCGACCCGACCGTCTTCCTCGAGAAGGCCGTCGTGGAGCCCCGGCACATCGAGGTGCAGATCCTCAGTGATGGCCAGGGTGGCGTGATCCACCTCTACGAGCGCGACTGCTCGGTGCAGCGGCGGCACCAGAAGGTGATCGAGCTGGCGCCCGCGCCGAACCTCGACCCCGGGCTGCGCGAGCGGATCTGTGCCGACGCCGTGAAGTTCGCCAGGCAGATCGGCTACCGCAACGCGGGAACCGTGGAGTTCCTCGTCGACCGCGACGGCAACCACGTCTTCATCGAGATGAACCCGCGCATCCAGGTGGAGCACACGGTGACCGAGGAGGTCACCGACGTCGACCTGGTGCAGTCGCAGCTGCGCATCGCCTCCGGCGAGACGCTGGCCGACCTCGACCTGGCGCAGGAGAAGGTCTATCTGCGGGGCGCGGCGATGCAGTGCCGCATCACCACCGAGGACCCCGCGAACGGGTTCCGGCCCGACACCGGCATGATCAGCGCCTACCGCTCGCCGGGCGGCTCCGGCATCCGCCTCGACGGCGGTACCGCGTTCTCCGGCACGGAGATCAGCGCGCACTTCGACTCGATGCTCGTGAAGCTCACGTGCCGCGGGCGGACGTTCGCCACCGCCGTCGGCCGCGCCCGCAGGGCGCTGGCCGAGTTCCGCATCCGTGGTGTCGCCACCAACATCCCGTTCCTGCAGGCGGTGCTCGACGACACCGACTTCCAGGAGGGGCGCGTCACCACCGCGTTCATCGAGGAGCGGCCGCACCTGCTCACCGCGCGGCACTCCGCCGACCGCGGCACGCGCCTGCTGACCTACCTCGCCGACGTCACGGTGAACAAGCCCAACGGCGAGCGGCCGAGGCTCATCGACCCGCAGGCGAAGGTGCCCGTGCTGCCCGAGGGTGAGCCGCCCGCCGGGTCGAAGCAGAAGCTCACCGAGCTGGGGCCCGAGGGCTTCGCGCGCTGGCTGCGGGAGTCGCCGACGATCGGCGTGACCGACACGACCTTCCGCGACGCCCACCAGTCGCTGCTGGCCACGCGCGTGCGGACCAAGGACCTGCTGGCGATCGCGCCGGTCGTGGCGCGCACGGTGCCCCAGCTGCTGTCCGTGGAGTGCTGGGGTGGTGCGACGTACGACGTGGCGCTGCGATTCCTGGCCGAGGACCCGTGGGAGCGGCTGGCGGCGTTGCGCGAGGCGATGCCGAACATCTGCCTGCAGATGCTGCTGCGTGGCCGCAACACCGTGGGGTACACGCCGTACCCGACCGAGGTGACCGACGCGTTCGTCGAGGAGGCGACCGCGACCGGCATCGACATCTTCCGCATCTTCGACGCGCTCAACGACGTGGAGCAGATGCGGCCTGCGATCGAGGCGGTGCGGAGCACCGGATCGGCAGTGGCCGAGGTGGCGCTGTGCTACACCTCGGACCTGTCGAACCCGGCGGAGAAGCTGTACACGCTCGACTACTACCTCAAGCTGGCCGAGCAGATCGTCGGCGCCGGCGCGCACGTGCTGGCGATCAAGGACATGGCCGGTCTGCTGCGGGCGCCCGCAGCGGTGAAGCTGGTGACAGCGCTGCGCAGGGAGTTCGACCTGCCGGTGCACATCCACACCCACGACACCGCGGGTGGACAGCTCGGCACGTACCTGGCGGCGATCGGGGCCGGGGCCGACGCCGTGGACGGAGCCGTCGCGTCGATGGCGGGTACGACGTCGCAGCCGTCGCTGTCGGCGATCGTGGCTGCCACCGACTTCTCCGACCGGCCGACCGGGCTGGACCTGCAGGCGATCGGTGACCTCGAGCCGTACTGGGAGATCGTGCGCAAGATCTACGCGCCGTTCGAGGCGGGACTGGCCTCGCCGACCGGGCGCGTGTACCACCACGAGATCCCCGGCGGACAGCTGTCGAACCTGCGCACGCAGGCGCGGGCCCTCGGGCTCGGCGACCGCTTCGAGGACATCGAGAAGATGTACGAGGCGGCCGACAAGATGCTGGGCCACCTGGTGAAGGTCACGCCGTCGTCGAAGGTCGTCGGTGATCTCGCGCTGCACCTCGTGGGCGCGGGGGTGTCGCCCGAGGAGTTCGAGGCGGAGCCGTCGAAGTTCGACATCCCGGACTCGGTGATCGGCTTCCTGCGCGGCGAGCTGGGCGACCCGCCCGGTGGCTGGCCGGAGCCGTTCCGCACGAAGGCCCTGGAGGGCAGGGCGGAGCCGAAGCCGGTGGTGGAGCTGTCCGAAGAGGACCGCTCGGAGCTGGCGGCCAACCGTCGTGCGACGCTGAACCGGTTGCTGTTCCCCGGGCCGACGAAGGAGTTCGAGGCGCACCGCGAGGCGCACGGCGACACCAGCGTGCTGCCGAGCAAGGACTTCTTCTACGGGCTGCGTCCGGGCGAGGAGTACCAGGTCGACCTGGAGCCGGGCGTGCGGCTGCTGATCGAGCTGGAGGCCATCGGCGAGGCCGACGAGCGCGGTATGCGGACCGTCATGGCGACCCTCAACGGTCAGCTCCGGCCGATCCAGGTGCGAGACCGTTCGGTGGCCTCCGACCTGCCGGCCAAGGAGAAGGCCGACAAGAACAATCCGAAGCACGTCGCGGCGCCGTTCGCCGGTGTGGTGACGGCTCAGGTGGCCGAGGGCGACACGATCTCCGCGGGCGACACGGTGGCGACCATCGAGGCCATGAAGATGGAGGCCGCCATCACCGCCCAGGAGGGCGGCACCGTCCAGCGGCTGGCCATAGGCAAGGTGCAGCAGGTTGAAGGCGGCGACCTCCTGATCGTCCTGGAGTAGCCCCTTCCACCCGCGAGTGCCCCGCTCAGGCCCGCGAGTGCCCCGCTCAGGCCCGCGAGTTCCCCGCTCAGGCCCGCGAGTCGCGCGTTCGGGCCCGCGAGTCGTGCGTTCCCGTGCGCGAGTCTTGCGTTCGGGACGCCGAGTCGTGCGTTCCCGAGCGGGGGACTCAGCGTCTGGAGCGGGGGACTCGCGCGACGGAGTGGGGGACTCGCGCGACGGAGTGGGGGACTCGCGCGCCGGGGCGGGGGACTCGCGGTCTGGAGCGGGGGACTCGCGATAGCTTGGAGCCATGCTGGTTCAGGCGGTGCCGCAGTGGCAGGGGGCCACGTGGGCGGGTGCGGACGTGCGGTTGCCCACTGGCTGTCGCGCGCTCGCGGCACTCGCGAGCGAGGTGCTGGGCGTACCGGCGCGTGAGGTACCCGTTGGCTCCGAGGGCACCTCCACTGTGGACAACATCGGCAACAAGTCCGCGCTGGTCGCCAATCGGCAGGCACAGCTCGCGGCGCTGGAGGAGCCCGAGGGGCCGGTGCTCACCCTCGGCGGCGACTGCGCCGTCGACCTGGTGCCCGTCGGCGTCGCTCGGTACCGCCACGGCCCGGGCCTCGGCATCGTCTGGTTCGACGCGCACGCCGACTCCAACACGCCCGCCTCGTCCCCGTCCGGTGCCTTCCACGGCATGGTCCTGCGCTCGCTGCTCGGCGACGGCGACCCCGATTTCGCCGCGAGCCCCCCACTCGCACCCGGTCACGCCGTGCTCGTCGGCACGCGCGCGTTCGACCCCGCCGAACGGCAGGCCGTCGCCGACGGGCTCCTTCGCCACGTGCCCGTTCCCTCCGAACCGGATGCGATCGCGGGCGCCGTAACCGATTCTGGCGCCACGAAGGTCTACCTTCACATCGACCTCGATGTGCTCGACCCGGCGGAACACGGTCCCCTCATGCACTACCACGAGCCCGGCGGACTGTCCGTCGAGCAGCTCGTCGCCGGAATCGAGAGCCTCGCGCGGTTCGACGTCGTCGGCGCGGCCATCACGGAATGCGCCACGCCGCGGCGGCGGGACCTCGAGGCATTGGTCCCGGTGCTCCAAGCGGTGAGCCGTCTACTGGCGGATTGACAACGCCATTCTTGTCACGAATGCAATAACCCCGACCGGGAATTTGTCACCGCGCTTCGATGGCGCCGGTCCTTTGCGCCCGGAGTGATACATTTCGAGCCCTTTTTTCGATGTGTCATCTGTCACCCCTCGATGACTGTGGGGAAGGAGCTGGTGACGACCGTGTCCGGGCGCGTAGTAGACGAACCAGTGGAATCCGCTGCCCTGCCGGGCCGGCTCGCCGACATCATGAGGCCGGAGCTGGAAAGCGTGGCCGAGGAGATCGTCGCGGAGATCCGCGCACTGATCCCCGAGTACCGCCGCCCCATCGACGGACCGTACGGAAAGTCGATCAAAGCGGGGGTGAAGCACGCGATCACGTTGTTCGTCGAGCAGATCGCCGACCCGAGCGTGTCGAAGGAACACGCGCACGAGGTGCATCGAAGACTCGGGCAATACGAGATGCGCGAGGGCCGCAGCCTCGACACGCTGCAGGCCGCGTATCGCGTGGGAGCCCGGATCGCGTGGCGCCGCATTATGCGCGTCGGCCGACGCAGCGGCTTCTCCTCGGCTGTCATGTCCCAGCTGGCCGACTCGATGCTCGCGTTCATGGACGAGCTCGCCTCGGTGGCGCTCGACGGCTACCTCGAGGCCAAGGCCTGCTCCGCCGACGCACTGGAGACGTGGCGGCGCAGGTTGCTGCAGCTGATCCTGGAGCGGCCGCCCGCCCCCGCCGAAGCCATCGAGGAACTGGCCCAGCTCGTTGGGTGGGCGGTGCCGGAGGCGGCGACCCCGCTAGCCGTGCGCTCTCTGTACCGCGCGGGCACGCCCGCCCGCCCCGTGCTCGACCCCGACGTCCTCACCGAGCTGACCGGCCTCGAACCCCACCTGGTCGTGCCGGGTGAGCTGACACGTGAACGCATCGCCGTGCTCCAGGCCGCGCTGCCCGACTGCCGCCTCGCCGTCGGCACGTGCGTTCCGCTCGACGCCGTGGCGGACTCCCTTCGGTGGGCGCGCAAGGCGCTCACGCTCGTCGACGAGGGCGTGCTGCCGGCGCGGCGCGTGACCTGGGCGGACGACTGCCTGCCCACCTTGCTGCTGCACTCCGACGAGCTGCTGGTGCGACAGCTGCGCAGGCGCCTGCTCGCCGCGCTCGACGGGCACACCGCGAAGCAGCGTGAGCGGATGATCGAGACCCTGCGGGCGTGGCTCGACGCGCAGGGCAACGTGCTCGACGTCGCCGAGCGCCTCAACGTCCACCCACAGACCGTGCGTTACCGCATGCGGCAGCTGGAGTCGACGTTCGGCGACCGTATGCACGACCCGGACGCGCGGTTTGAGATGGAGCTGGCGTTGCGGACGGTGCGGTTGGC
>NZ_QEQT01000058.1:0-2735 GCF_003311655.1 Prauserella sp. PE36
CCACCGCTCTAACCACCCAGCTAACCCGCCCAGCGGCGTCCCCACAGGACGCCGCCGCGGCACCCGCATGCCGAAAACAGCCACTCACTGTAATCGCGAAAGGGTCCTCATGGACACCGCCACCGCCCTGACCGATCCGGAACGCCAGTTCGTCGGCTGCCTGCTTTGGCTGCCGCACGAGCCCGCCCGCCGGGTGCTGGCCGGGATGCGCCCGGACGATCTGGCCGACCCGATGGCCGCGCACGTGCTCCACCTCGTGATCGAGGTGGTCGCCGCCGGACAGGCCCCGGCCCCGGTCACCGTCTACGCCCACGCCACCACCACCGGGCAGGCCCCCGGCGAGCACCGGCGGCACCGGCTGGGCCGCTGGCTGGCCGACACCTACGGCGCGACCGGCCCCGCTCCGGCCGACCTTGCCCACCACCTCAAGGCCGTGGTGCTGGAGGCCGCCTGGCGCCGCGCGCTCGCCGAGCACGCCCACCGGCTCCTGCACGCCGTCGAGGCCAGCCCCACCGACCTGCTCGCCGAACTCGCCGACGACACCGAGCACCCGGACGAGCTGCACGCCCGCTACACCGCCGCCCGCACCAACACCCACCCGACCAGGTTGGAGGTGGCCGCCTGATGCCCACACCACGCCCACGACCCGGTAGCGCCATCCCCGGCAGGCCCGCCTACGGCATCACCCGACGGCCTGGCCTCACATGGGCCGACCTCGGCCTGCCCGCCGACGCGCTCGCGTGGCATGAGCGGGCGCACTGCCGCGATACCGACCCGGACGCGTTCTTTCCCGAGCGCGAACCGGGCGGGTCCGCCCACGTCGCCACCGTCAAGCGCATCTGCCAGGGCTGCCCCGTGCGCGGCGACTGCCTCGGCTACGCCCTCGCTCATCCCGAGGTCGTTGGCATCTGGGGCGGGCTCACCGAGCCCGAACGCCGCCGCCTCACCGGCCGCCCGCACGTCCGGCCGGGGCCGCGCACCTACGACGCCGAGGTCGCCCGGCTGACCCGCGCGGGCCGCACCGCCCGCCAGATCGCCGACCACCTCGCCCTCACCGAGCGCACTGTGCAACGCGCCCGAGCCCGGACCCGACACCAGGAGGCCGCCTGATGAGCACAGCCGAATGGCGCGCACTGTCGATCCGGCAACCGTGGACGGCACTGATCCTCGCCGGGCACAAGTCCGTCGAGAACCGCACCTGGCACACCCGCTGGCGCGGACCGCTGGTGCTGCACGCGGGTCAGCGGCCCATCCCCGCCGCTGCACCGCTCGCGGCCACCTACGGGATCGTCAACCCGCCGTGCGGCGCCTACCTCGGCACCGCCGTGCTCGCCGACATCCACCACGACGACCAATGCCGGGGCTGCACGCCGTGGAGCGAGCCCGGCGCGTGGCACTGGGTCCTCACCCACATCCACGCCTGGCCCCAACCGCTGCCCGCTCCCGGCCAGCGCGGGCTCTACACCCCGCCGCCCGCCATCACCGAACACCCTGCCGAGGAGGCCGCCTGATGAACGCCAACACACCCACGCCAGGCGCCGATCTACTCACCGCCCTGCACGACGCGCTCACCCGCTACGTGGTGATGCCCTCGGCCCACGCGGTGGACGCGGTGGTGCTGTGGATCGCCGCCACCCATGCCCAACCCGCGTGGGCGCACGCCCCCCGGCTGGTGATCCGGGCACCGGAGCGGCGGTGCGGCAAGTCCCGGCTGCTCGACGTCGTGGAGGCCACCTGCCATGACCCGCTGATCACCGTCAACGCCAGCCCGGCCGCCGTGTACCGCTCGATCACCGCCGATCCGCCCGTGCTGCTGGTGGATGAGGCCGACACCATCTTCGGCCCCAAGGCAGGGGACAACGAGGACCTGCGCGGCCTGCTCAACGCCGGACACCAGCGTGGCCGCCCGGCGCTGCGCTACGACGCCGCGAGTCAGACCGTGGTCACCATCCCCACGTTCGCGATGGCCGCGCTCGCCGGGATCGGCGCCATGCCCGACACCATCGAGGACCGCGCCGTCGTGGTCCACATGCGCCGCCGAGCCGCTGGGGAGAAGGCCGCCGCCTACCGCTCCCGCCGCGACCGCGACCCGCTGCGTGGACTGGCCGGGCAGCTCACCGCCTGGCTGCGGGCCGACCTCGCCACGCTCGAGCGCGCCGAGCCAGACATGCCCGTGGAGGACCGCGCCGCCGACACCTGGGAACCGCTCGTGGCGGTGGCCGACCACGCCGGGGCCGACTGGCCCGACCGCGCCCGCGCCGCCGCGCTCGCCATGACCCAAGAAGCCGAGGACAGCGGGGAGATGTCCGACCGGCTCCGGCTGCTCGCCGACTGCCGCACCGCCTTCGGCACTGACCTTGCCCTGCCCACCGCCGAACTGCTGCACCGGCTACGCGGCATCCCGGAATCACCCTGGGGCGAGTACGGCGCCAACGGCCTCACCGCCATGAAGATGAGCGCGCTGCTGCGCGAGTACGGCATCCGCTCCGGCAACATCCGCTTCCCCGACGGCCAACGCAAAGGCTACGAACGGGCCGACTTCACCGACTCCTGGGCGCGCTACTGCCCCGAACTCGGCCCCCTTCCGGAGGGGGAGCCGTCCCAGCCGTCCCAGCCTCATCACCCCAGGTCAGCCCGGGACGGCTCAAAACCCTGGGACGGCTCAAGCCGTCCCACCAGAAAAGCCGTCCCAGGCCTGACCAGCGACGGGACGCCTGGGACGGCTGGGACGCCCC